>CAZMML010000678.1:0-3053 GCA_964567335.1 uncultured Nannocystis sp.
GCGCGAAGGGCCCCCCGGGGCCGGGCATCGGCGCGGGCGCGAAGGGCCCCCCGGGGCCGGGCATCGGCGCGGGCGCGAAGGGCCCCCCGGGCGACGCCGCCGAACCAACCGCGCCCGCGATCACCTGACCGCTTGGGCCTGGTCCTTGTGCCAGCACCGGCGCGGGCCCCTGCGGCGGCCCGGCGCGATCCGCCCCTTGCGGCGCGGGTCCTCCCTGTCCGCTCGGACCTGGCCCTGTCGCCCTCCCAGGAGGCAGCCGTCCGTCGGGCCCGCCGGTGATCACGGTCGCCAGGGGAGGCAGCGGCTCCTCCTCTTCCTGCTCCTCCTCGAGGAGCCCTGTGCCCTGGAGGATCGAGGGCACCGCCCAGGACGCCGACTTCGTCTTCGTCTTGTTCGACGGCGGCGGCTCCGGCGGCTCCGGCGGCTCCGGCGGCTCCGGCGGCTCCGGCAGCGGAGCCGGCTTGCGCACCCTCGCGACGAGGGCCGCGAGCTGTTGCCCGTAGGGGACCGGGCCCGGCTGCATCGCCTCGAGGAGGTCGTGGAGCACCTCCTCCGCCCGTCCGGCCGTCGTCGCGGCGGCGAACTCGCGGACCACCGTGACCACCGCGGTGCGGGCCACGTCGAAGCTCACCCCGAGCTCCGCCGACACCTCGGGGCCGCTGAGCCCGCCGAGCTCGTGGAGCACGAAGACCTCGCGCGCCTGCGCCTGCAAGCCCCCGAGGAAGCGGCTGAGCACCGGCCCGCCGCTGATCGGCAGCGGCGCGTCGCCCGCCCCTTCCGGCAGCTCCTCCCGGTACCACTCCGCCACCCTGCGGGTCAGCGCGACCAGCCGCGCGCGCGCCTGCGCCGGGGTCGCGAGATCCTCGCCGCGGCTGTGGGCCATGACGAAGACCTCGAGCGCGACCTCGTCGAGCAGCGTCGGCGGGATCCCGAGCAAGCGCGCGGCGCTCCGCACCGCCGCCACGTCGCGGGCGAACGCCGCGCAGAGGACCTCGAGGCCGTCACCCGACTCCACTGGAGAAAGAACGGTCAACGCGTCCCTCTGGTTCAGTATGCCCGATCTCGGCGCCCGACCGGCCGCTCCCCCGCCCGCCGCGCGCGAGGAGACTCAAGGGCGCAGCCCCTGCACGCAGCTCCTCGCGGGCCGGCAAAACACGCCCGCCGCGGTGCGATGCGCTTCGCGCTACCCTGCGCGTCGTGACCACCCACGGCCTCGTCTTGACCGGCGGCGGCGCGCGAGCCGCCTACCAGGCCGGCGCGATCCGGGCGATCGCCGAGCTCACCGGCGCTCGTGAGCTCCCCTTCCGGGTCCTCGCCGGGGTCTCCGCCGGGGCGATCAACGCCGCCTTCCTCGCCGCCGGCGCCGACGACTTCCAGGGCGCCGCGCGCTCGCTGTGGGAGATGTGGCGCCAGCTCACCCCGGACCGCGTGTACCGCACGGATACCCGGCGGCTCGCCTCGATCGGCACCTCCTGGATCCGGGACCTCAGCCTCGGCGGCGTGCTCGGCACCAGCCCGCTCAACTACCTCCTCGACACCAGTCCGCTGCGCGCCTTCTTCGACGAACAGCTCCGGGTCGAGCGGATCGCCGGGCACGTCGCCAGCGGTCGCCTCCGCGGCGTGGCGGTGACCGCGACCAATTACTTCACGGGCACCGCGATCTCCTTCTTCGACGCCGCGCCCGAGATCCGCCCCTGGGTCCGAAGCACCCGCCTTGGCCGGCGCGCCACCCTCCAGCACAACCATGTCCTCGCGTCCGCCGCGATCCCGATCTTCTTCGCCCCGGTGCAGATCGCCGGGGCTTTCTACGGCGACGGCTGCGTGCGCATGAACGCGCCGACCAGCCCCGCGATCCACCTCGGCGCCGAACGCGTGCTCGCGATCGGGATCCGCTACTTCCGCACCCACGATCAGACCGTGCTGCTCAACGACGGCCTCCAGGGCGATCGTCTCGCCGTCGCTGACATCGTCGGCGTCCTCCTCAACGCGGTCTTCCTCGACTCCCTCGACGCCGACCTCGAGCTCCTGCAGCGCATCAACCTCACCGTCGCCCACGTCCCTGACGAGCGCCGCCAGCACCTCCCCGACCAGCTCAGGCCGCTCCCGGCCCTCGCGCTGCGCCCCTCGCAGGACCTCGGCCGCCTGGCCAGCGACCAGTACGACCAGTTCCCGGCCATGCTGCGCTACCTCCTCCGCGGCCTCGGCGCGACCGGCGACCGCGGCTGGGACCTGCTCTCCTACCTCGCCTTCGAGCCGGTCTACACCCTGCGCCTGCTCGAGCTCGGCTACCGCGACACCCTCGCGCGACGCGACGAGGTCAGCGCCTTCCTCTCCGCCTGAGCCTCACGCCTCGCCCAGCTCGACCCGCGCGGCCTCGCCGATCTGGCCCGCCAGCGCCTCGAGGCGCGCGAGATCCGGGCCCTCGAGCATCACCCGCAGCTTGAGCTCCGTACCCGAGTAGCGGACCACGATCCGCCCCTCCGCCCCGAGCTCGGCCTCGGCCCCGCGGATCGCCGCGCCGAGCCCCGGCAGCCCCTCGAGCGGGACCCGCCGCGCCACCGGCAGCGCGCGCAGCACCTGCGGATAGCGCGTCATCACGCCCGCCAGCTCCGCCAGCGAGCGCCCGTCCTGCTGCATGATCGCCAGCACCTGCAGCGCCGTCGCCAGACCGTCGCCCGTCGTCCCGTGGTCGAGCAGGATCACGTGGCCCGACTGCTCGCCGCCGACGTTGTAGCCGCCCTGGACCATCGCCTCGACCACGTAGCGGTCACCCACCGGCGTGCGCAGCACCTGGATCCCCGCGCCCGCGAGGCAGCGCTCGAGGCCCATGTTCGACATCACCGTCGCCACCACCGCCCCGCCGCGCAGCGCCCCGCGCCGGTGCGCCGCGAGGGCGCAGATCGCCAGCACCGCGTCGCCGTCGACCACCTCCCCGGCCGCGTCGCTGAAGACGACGCGGTCGGCGTCGCCGTCGAGCGCGATGCCGAGGTCCGCGCCGCGCTCGACCACCGCGCGGCGCATCGCCGCCGGGTGGACCGCCCCGCACTCCTCGT
>CAZMML010000679.1:0-3050 GCA_964567335.1 uncultured Nannocystis sp.
GCCCCGTCTGATCGTTTGGGGAAGAATAAGGGAACGCACCCACGCTCCTCGATCTAACTCCTCGGTATTACTGGAGATCTTGACTGTCCGCCGGTCATGTCGGAGTAGGTGTAAGGGCCGGCGAGGCCGTCGTAGGACTGGAATTGGTCGGTGGCGACGTCGACGCGGAAGGCGCTCTGGCTCATGTCGACGACCCACACGTAGCCATAGAAGTCGACGCTGACGCCCTTGACGGAGCCGGAGGGGAGCGTGATCGCCTTGCCGAGCGTGAGGTTCTCGGCGTCGATCTCGCGCAGGCCCGGGAGGGAGTAGTCGGCGATCCACATCCGGCCCTCGGCGTCCTGCTGGATCCCGTAGCCGAGCGTCGGGACGTTGGCCCACTGCTGGGTCATCGGGTCGAAGCGCACGCTGTTCTGGCAGAAGGAGCCGATCCACGAGCGGCCCTTGCTGTCGACGGTGAAGCCGTAGGGGCAGATCCCGGGCGGGACCACGTACTTCTCGTACTGCAAGGTCTCGAAGTCGACGTGGACGAGGTGGCTCGGGACGACGTCGTAGATCACGAACCAAAGGTCGCCCTCCTGGTTGACCGCGGCCCCGTAGGCGCCGAAGTAGCCGATCGGGACGTCGGGCATGGGGAGCGTCTCCTCGACCGCGCCGGTGTCGCCGTTGAGGCGGTTGACCACCAGGCTGTCGGTGACGTTGTTCTGCCCCCCCGCGGTCCACAGCTTCTCGTTCTTGTAGGTGCAAGTGCCGAGGTCGAGCGTGCCCGGCGCCCACGCGACCGGGCGCTGGGTCGTGTAGTTGAAGGGCGTGTACCAGGCGATGCACTCCTCGGTGCCCCAGGGCAGCGCGGTGTTACCGCTCGAGGTCTGGATCCCGGCCTGGCCGTTGGACTCCTTGCAGTCCATGGGGTCGGCGTAGACCTTGGTGACGCCGCCGAGCCGGTTGGCGACCGCGACGTCGCCCGAGAGGTTGACCGAGGTCCGCGAGGGGCTGCCGGCGCTGTCGGGACGGACGATGTAGCGCCCGAGCTCCTGCAGCGTCTGGGTGTCGATCTTGCTGATCGTCCCCTGGCCGCTGTTGGCGACCCAGATGTACGAGAACTCCGGCATGCCGCCGCCGCCGCCGCACCCGCCGCTGCTGGCGTCGGGCATCACCCCGAGGTCGAATTTGAGGCCCCCGCTGCCGCTCGAGCTGCCGGTTGCGCCCATCGTGCCGGTGGGCGCGCCGCTGCTCTCGCCGCCGCTGCCGCTCGTGGACCCGGTGCTCGGGGAGGTCGTGCTGGTCGGTGGAGCGGTCGTGCTGCTCGTGCCGGACTCGCTGGCGGTCTGACCCTCGCTGTCGCCGCAGGCGGGCGCGGACAGGAGGAGCGCGGCGGTGGCGAAACACGACGGGAGCTTCGGCATTTCAGAATGATACGCCCCGCGGGGGAGCGCTCTCGCCCGCGCCTCGTCGCGTCACGTGCGCCAGCTCGCGCCAGCGCCTCGCGGCCTCGCCTGACGCGTGTGCGTACAAGAGAGGCTCCGCGACCGCAGCGGAGCGGACGCATCCGAGGACCACGATGAGACGTACGCTCTTTTCGCCCGAACACGAGCTCTTCCGCGCCACGGTGCGCGAGTTCTTCGCCCGCGAGGTCGCGCCGCACCAGGAGCGGTGGATCGAGGCGGGGATCGTCGACCGCGAGGCGTGGCGCAAGGCGGGCGCGGCCGGGCTGCTCTGCCCCTGGCTCGCCGAGGAGGAGGGCGGACCCGGCGGCGACTTCCTGCACTCGGTGGTGGTGATGGAGGAGCTGGCGCGAGCGCGCGAGACCGGGTTCGTGCTGCCGCTCCACAGCGACGTCGTGGTGCCCTACATCGCCAGCTTCGGGACGCCGGAGCAGAAGCGGCGCTGGCTGCCCGGGTGCGTGTCGGGCGACCTGGTGACGGCGATCGCCCTGACCGAGCCGGGGGCGGGCTCCGACCTGGCCGCGACCGCGACGCGGGCGCGCCGCGAGGGCGACGAGTACGTGATCTCCGGCGCGAAGACCTTCATCTCGAACGGGATCCTGTGCGACCTCTGTCTGGTCGCGGCCCGCAGCGAGGACGCCGAGGACCCACACGCGAGCCTGTCGCTCTTCGTCGTCGAGGCGTCGCGCCCGGGCTTCATCAAGGCGAAGCGGCTCAAGAAGGTCGGGATGCACGCGCAAGACACGGCGGAGCTGACCTTCGACGAGTGCCGGGTGCCCGCGGCGAACCTCCTCGGCGCGCCCGGGGCGGGCTTCCTGATGCTGATGCAGAAGCTGCAGCAGGAGCGCCTGGTGGTCGCGCTCGGCTGTCAGGCGGCTGCTGAGGTGATCCTCGCCGACACGCTGCAGTACGTGCAGGAGCGCCAGGTCTTCGGCCGGGCGCTGGCGAAGTTCCAGAACACGCAGTTCAAGCTCGCCGAGTGCGCGACCGAGGTCGAGGTCGGCCGCGCCTTCGCCGACAAGCTGGTCGCCGAGCACGTCGCGGGCGAGTACCTGGTGAAGGAGTGCTCGATGGGCAAGCTGTGGCACTCGGAGATGCTCGGCCGGGTGGTCGACACCTGCCTGCAGCTCTTCGGCGGCTACGGCTATATGCTCGAGTACCCGATCGCCCGCGCGTACATGGACGCACGCGTGCAGCGGATCTACGCCGGGACGAACGAGATCATGAAGATCATCATCGCCAGACAAATGGGGCTCTAGCGCCACCGCCGCTGCGCACGCGGGGCGAACCTGGGTCCCTCTCGACGCGGGACCTGCCATGCCACGTGCTCGACGCGGGTCGCGTGAGGGCTGCGCTGAACATCGTCGGGGCCCCCCGCGGTGTCCCAGGTTCGCCGCCGCCGCCACGCCCTGAGACTCACGGATGTCGTCGTGGTCCCAGCGACTGATGTCGGTCAGGTACTGTTGCCGTGTCGCCAAGCGCGAGCCCGACCGTCGGGGAACGCCGTCACGGCGTCGTGAACGAGGGACGGCCGCAACCTATGCGGCACACCCGCGCGGAGGTGCCGCTTCGGCGGTGCGGCCTCCGAAGGCGGTGCCGTCTTTG
>CAZMML010000680.1:0-3048 GCA_964567335.1 uncultured Nannocystis sp.
GGACCTTGTCCTGGAAGAAGGGGTCGCAGGCGCCACCGTCCTGGACGTTGCCGTCGAGCGCGCTCCGGCAGCCCTCCTGCGCCGAGATCAGGTTGTCGGTGTCGCCGTCCGCGTACGCGAAGCGCTTGCCGGACCCCCCCTTCTGCGTCGTCTCGCAGTTCTCACCCACGCACTGCTGATAGCTGGCGCTGGTCGTGAAGCACGCGGCGACCCCCTGGCCGTTCCAGCGCTTGTCGATGCAGTACCCGCCCGTGCCGGTCGTCTCTCCGTCCGCTCGACACTCGACGAACCACTCCGCGCGGCAGTGCGTCTCGGCGCAGGTCGGGTCCGAGGTGCCGCTGCAGGCCTCGCCCTTGTCGTTACGGCCGACGCAATCCATGCCGGTCAGGCCCGGGAGCGGCGTCTGGGCGCAGTCCTCCCGCGTCTCGCAAGGCACGTTCTCCTGCTCGTAGCCCTTGGGGCGCGAGTCGGGGTGGGTCTCCCGCAGCTTGTCATGCATCGGCACGCGGAAGGTCTCGTTCTTCTCGTCGACCTTGCCGTCACCGTTCCAGTCGTAGCTGAACTTGCGCACCTCGTGCCCGCGGAACACGTGCGGGATGAAGTCGCGGCAGTCCTGGAACTTGTCGCCCATCGGGTCGCACTCGATCGCGGCCGGCCCGTTCTTGTTCGCGGCCGGGCGCAATTTCTGCTCCGGCTTCGCCGGGTCGAGCTCCGAGATCGGGGTCGTCACCCCGTACTTGGCGACGTTGACCGACACCTCGTAGTCGCAGGCGTCACAGCAAGTGTCGACCCCGTCCTGAGGCGAGGTGCACGACTGCGCCACGCGCCGCCCGTCCGTCTCGCCGGCGTAGGTCCGGATCTCCTGGCCGGTCCGCATCTTCAGCGGGATCGTCTTCTTGAGCTTTGGGTCGTTGAAGACGCCGTCGCACGTACCCGCCTCGAGCTCCTCGTGCGTGAAGGGCTGCCCGAGGTCGGTGAGGTTGTCGATGCACGAGAGGCTGACGCTCCGCGTCAGCCGGTCCGGCTGCGACTGGCTCCCCGCCCGGAAGTAGTCGCCGTTGTAGCGGGCGATCGGCCCCTCGAGGTGCATGATCCGCGACTTCCACTCGTAGACCTCGTAGAGCTGCGGGTTCGCCGGCTGCTTGCGCACGAGCTCGATCGACTGCGGGTCGAGCAGGTTGTTGAAGATGAACTGCAGGCCGTCGGTCACGACGAGCGGGGAGACCTTGCACCACTCCTCGACGCCGCGCGCCGCCTTGAGTGGGTCGAGCGCGTCGTCCGTCTCCTTGCAGGGGATGACCTTCTCGACGAAGTAGTTCCCCTTCGTGATCTCCCCGGGGCACGCGTCTCCCTCGCACTCGGGCCCGAGGAGCTTCACGACCTTGCCGGCGTAGTTCGGCCCCGCGATCGTCTCGAGGATCAGGTTCTCGGGGTCACACACGCCGCAGTCGGGGTCCGACACGCAGCCGCTGAGACCGAGCGTCGAACCGAGCGCCGCCAAGACCGCGAGCCCCCAGAAGCGCGAGGGGACGACGGAGCCGCGGTGGACAGGACGCGGCGTGCGAGTGTTGCTTCGGAGCATTTCGTTGCGCATGGTGGTCCTGAGCTTCAAAATCGGGTTAAGCCCCCTGCCGCAGGGAATTCGGGGTCGGCTTGTCCTTGTTCTTCATCACGCCCAACACGTCGGCGCCCGAGTGCTTGGCGATGTCGAGCACCTCGACCGCCTGACCGTAGACGGCGTCGTCGTCGAAGTTGATGAAGATGACCTTCTTGTCGCGGAACTTGAGCTGCTTCTCGAGCGTGTCCTTGAGGTTGGACTTCTCGACCGGCGTCCGGTTCAGCGTGATCGCCCCGTCCTTGGAGAGGCCCAGCACCAAGTTCTCGTTCTCGGGCTGCGGCTTCTGCCTCTGCTTGCTCTCCGGGGGCACCTTGACCGAGATCTCCGGCACGTTCTTCGGCAGCATCACCATGAAGATGATGAGCAGTACGAGGCACACGTCGACCAGCGGTGTGACGTTGATTTCGCTCTGGGCTCCCTTTTTGGAGCCGCCTGCTGACATGCCCATGGTTCGTTCCTCGGCGCCGCGAGAGCGCGCGCGCCAACCTCAGCGTAGCGCCGTTTCGGGCCGAGGTATAGCAAAAACACACGCGGCGCCCCCGAAGACGGGCGCGCCGCGGCGCTAAAGCAGTGAATGGACCGGACCGGCCTCGGACCTGTACGCGGCCGCCGGGACCCCGGCCGATCGCCCCCTAGGGCGCCGCCGGCGGCGGGGTCGGGCCCGACTGGGACGCGACATCGACCACCAGCGCCACGTCCTGCATCTGGTTGGCCGAGGTGATCCACTCCATCACAGTCTTGACCCGGCCCCACTCGGTCTCCCGGTCACCTTTGACGAAGAGGATCGGCCCCTTGTAGTCGTTGGCGATCGCCTTTCCGGTGGCGATCTTGAGATCTTCCTCGAGGCGGGAGAGGAAGGGCTCCTTCTCGGTGTAGGGGTCCGTCTCGACCCAGGCCCCCTCGCTGTTCACCGAGACGAACACCTGATCGCCCTCCTTGTGCAGCGTCGCCGTCGTCAGGCTCGGCAGCCGCACCGCGACGCCGCGGCCCAGCATCGGCGTCACCACCATGAAGATGATCAGGAGCACCAGACAGACGTCGACCAGCGGCGTCACGTTGATGTCGCTGTTGGCCTGCGCCGCCTTGATCCCGTGATCAGACTTGTAGGGGACGTGGCGGTGGTGCTTGCCGCCCTTGCCGCCGCGGCGCGGGGTGGTCGCCGACGACATCAGGTGTAGCGCCCTTCCTTGAGCACGAAGTCGATCAGCTCCGAGGCGACGTCATTCATGTCGATCTGGAAGCCCTCCACCCGCGCGTTGAAGGAGTTGTACATCACCACCGCGGGGATCGCGACCAGGAGGCCGACCGCCGTGGCGACCAACGCCTCCGAGATGCCGCCGGCGACCGACGACAGGCCGCCGCCGCCGTCGGCCGAGATCCCCTGGAAGGAGTTGATGATGCCGACGACCGTCCCGAGCAGCCCGACGAAG
>CAZMML010000681.1:0-1666 GCA_964567335.1 uncultured Nannocystis sp.
CGTAGAACACGACGGCGTCGAGCGAGGCGGGCTCGACCCCGCCGCGCTCGAGGCGGGCGAAGGCGGCGGCGATCGGGAGGCCGGGGTCGTTCTTGATCCGCGAGAGCCGCTCCTCCTGGATCGCGGCGACGACCTCGCCGTCCACCACGAGCGCGGCGGCGGCGTCGTGGTAGTAGGCGGACACGCCGAGGACGCGGGCCATCGCTCAGGGGCTCCGGGCCTGCCAGCCGCGCCGCACCGGCCGCGCCCAGCGCACGAGCAGGCCGAGCGGCGCCGCGAGGACGTACACCACCAGCGTCAGCGCGACGTAGACCCGCTCGGCGACGAAGCGACCCGCCCGCAGCCAGCGCCGCCCGAGCTCCCAGCGTCCGGCCCGCCGCAGCGCCCGCCGGGCCTCACGCTCGCCGCCCGCGAGCTCGACCAGCAGCGCCCAGGTGTACTCGCCGTGCCGCCGCTCGTCGCCGAGGATCGCCGTGAAGAGGCCCGCGTCCTGCTCGCGCGCCTGTCCCTTGAACCACGCGAGATAGGCCTCGAACTGACGCCGCGCCCGGTCCTCCCCGAGGTGGACGAAGGCGAGGAAGCCGAGCTCGCCGAGGAGCTCGAAGAGCCGCTCCGAGTCGGCCCGCAGCGGCCCGAGCGCGAGGGGCCGCGGCGCCTCCTCGGCGAGCCGCGCGGCCCGCCGCGCGAACATCTGGGCGTGCCGGGCCTCGTCGTCGGCGTGCCTCAAGTAGGCGGCGGCCCGCGCCGGCGAGGTCGTCCGCGCCGCGGCGAGCCGCATGTCGAGCATGCTGCCTTGCTCGGCCAGCGCGAAGCTGAAGTACTTGCGCGCGGCCCGGCCCGGCGCGCGCCACACCAGCGGGCTCGAGGCGCGCGCGAGGGCTGCCGTCAGGTCCACCCGCGGAGCTCCCGGCCGAAGACGAACACCATGCGGAGATGCATAGCACGCCGACCCGGGTGGGGGCGCCCGGGAGCGCGGGCGCAGCCGCTCGCGCGCAGGAGGCGGAGGCCCCGCCGGCCCTCGCGCCGACCTGTTAGGTTGGGCGCCATGGCAGATCCGATCAAGAAGCCCGAGCTCGTGATCCTCCGCGGCGCGCCCAAGCCCGCCGTCACGACGGCGGCGGCGCGGCTCTCCCCCGCGGCCCTCAAGAAGATCAACCGTCCCACGGGCGCCCCCGCCTTCCACCCGAGCCCCCTGCTGGAACGCCCCGAGGTGCTGGAGCTGCTCAAGGACGCGGGCATCCAGCCTGCCGGCGACCCGGTTCCGCAGCCCCTGGTGCTCTCGCCCAAGCGGCCCTTCGTCGAGGGCCGCGGGTGGCTCGACTTCCTCCGCCCGCTCAGCCTCTGGGGCGAGGGCGGCACCGCCTGGTTCATGCGACAGGGCGAGCCGGACGAGTACTACAAGCTCGACCTCTGGCTCTACACCACGCCGGGCAAGAGCTACCTCGCGCAGCTCCGCGTCACCGGCGGCCACGAGGGCTCGTGGGAGATCCGCGGCTCCGACACCAGCGGCGTACACACCGTCGCGGGCGGCGCGGAGCGGACGATCCCGATCCTGCTCTACCAGGTGGACCTGTCGGTCTCGCTGGTGACGATCATCGGCCGCAACTTCTCGCAGTGGGGCTTCTACGACGTGACGATCGCGGAGATGTAGCCCACCCCGTCGTCG
>CAZMML010000681.1:1766-3041 GCA_964567335.1 uncultured Nannocystis sp.
ATGGCAGGTCCCGCGCCGCGAGGGACCCAGGTTCGCCGCCGCCACGCCCGCTCGAGGACACTCGGGCCCCGTGTGCCTGCAGATCGTCGTGTCTCGGTGTCGGTGCTAGCTCTTCCAGTGCGGCGGCGTCGTGCGCTCGGTGTACGGGAGCGCGTCGATCCGCCCCGCCCAGGCGCGCAGGCCCGGCGGCAGCGCCGCCGCGATCCCGAGCTCCGGGACGCGCTGGTCGAAGCGCAGCAGCAGGCGCAGGTGCGGGTAGAACGCGAAGTCCGCGAGCGAGAGGAGCTCGCCGCCGAAGTAGGGCCGCTGGCCGAGGTACGCCGCGAAGCGCTCGAGCTCGCGGACCACGCCCTCACGCGCCGCAGCGATCGCCTCGGGCGTCGCGCCCGCGCGGTCGAAGACGACGCCGCGGCAGCCCCGGACCGCCGGCGCGAAGTAGGCGTCGGTCTCGAGGCCGATCCGGCGGACGTAGGCCCGCGCCCCGAGGTCGCGCGGCAGGAGCGGACGCTCCGGGTAGCGCTCCTCCAGGTACTCGGCGATCGCGCTCGACTCGGTGAGGACGAGGTCGCCGTCGACGAGCGTCGGCACCTTCCCGCGCGGGCTGAGCGCCAGGTACTCCGGGGTCTGCGTCTCACCGCGGTCGAAGGAGAGGACCTTCAGGGTGAAGGGGAGCTCCTTGTGCTCGAGCGCGAGCCAGACCTTCCAGGCGTAGGGGGAACCGGATCCGTAGTAGAGGGTGCGCGACATGGCGGGACGATGGATCGCGGCCCCTCCGCCCGTCAAGCTCACGCGGCGCAGATCCCGTAGCGCGGCAGGATGTGGTGCAGCACCACGAGCCGGTGCTCCTGCAGCGCGTCGTGGAAGAGCTTCCAGTCGCTGCGCAAGAAGGCCGGCGTGTAGGGGAAGACATCTTCGTCGTCGTCGACCGCGGCGCTCGTGCCGAGCGCCGCGTGCTTCCACGAGCCCTCGCCCTTGGCGATGTAGACCGGGCTGGCGGGTCCGAAGGAGAAGGCCCCGCCGGCGATCGCGTCGAGCCACACGCGGTGGCGGGCCTCGCCGTCGGGGTCGCGGGTGTTGCGGAGGAGCCCGTCGATGACCTCCCGGTCCCGCGCGGGGAGCCCGGGCACGACCGCGTTGGCGTCGGCGGCGCGGAAGCGGCGGATCACGCGGCAGATCGCGTCGGCCGCGCTCAGGAAGTCGGTCGGGTTGTCGCGGCGGATCCGCTGCCCGCGCCCGTTGGTGTAGCCCCACACGAGATAGGGCTTGTCCGGGTTG
>CAZMML010000682.1:0-3041 GCA_964567335.1 uncultured Nannocystis sp.
CGGCTCCGCCCCCTGCGCCTCGCGGACCGCGAGCAGGCTGAGGCAGATCCCCGAGAACGCAGGCAGCGAGGCGCGTCGCATGCGGGGAGCGTCCCCCAAACGCGGCGGACCTGTCAAACCTTTGCGCCGCGAGCGGATCGCCGGGCGCCCGCGCCCCGCGCCTGCACTGGCGCCAGCGGCTCCAGAGCGCGCTCGCGCCCCCGCGGAGCCAGGCTATCCCTTCAGACCTGTCCCGACATACCTTCGACCAGGGACCCCCCACGCCGCGCCGTACAAAAGCCCCGCGAGGGGCGCTTGTTCACCCCGACGAGCCCCGGCTAAAGTCCCGGCCCATGGCCAAAGAGCTCGCGTACAACGCCACCCTCGCCGAGCGCGAGGATCTCACGCCGGCCCTCGCGGTGTTCCGGATCCGCCCCGACGAGGGTCTCCCTGGGGAAGGCCCCTGGTTCGTCCCCGGGCAATACTTGACGATCGGCCTCAACAACGAGGAGCGCCCCGAGCTCGGCAGCGTGCGCCGGCCGATGTCGATCGCGTCGGCCCCCGAGCGACGCGACCTGGTCGAGTTCTACATCCGCTTCGTCGAGAAGCCGGAGTCCGAGAACCCCTTGACCCATCTCCTGTGGAAGCGCAAGGCCGGCGACCGGATCTTCTTGCGCACGCAGCCGGTCGGCAAGTTCACCGTCGAGGACACCATGGGCCACGACGCGCGGATCAAGCTCTGCGTCGCCGCCGGCACCGGCCTCGCGCCCTTCCTCTCGATGGTCCGCAGCAAGGTGAACCGCGACCCGAAGTGCCGGCTCGAGGACTGGGCCATCATCCACGGCGCCAGCTACAGCCGCGACCTCGGCTACCGCGACGAGCTCGACGCCCTCGCCCGCGACCACGGGCTCCGCTACCTCCCCACCATCAGCCGCCCGCGCGAGGAGCAGGGCTGGACCGGCCACGTCGGCCGCGCCGAGGACTTCTTCCGCCCCGAGCGTCTGGATGGCCTGGAGGACAGCCTCCACCTGCCCCGCGGCGGCCTCCGCCCCGACCGCGTCGGGCTCCTGATCTGCGGCCTCCAGGGTACGATCGGGGCCTGCATCGAGCGCCTCCTGGGCCGCGGCTTCGTCCCCGACAACCGCAAGATCCGCCGCGCCCTCGAGATCCCCGAGGACATGCCCGCGCACACCTTCTACGAGGCCTACGACACGATCCCGCCGATCGACCTCGAGAACGCGGCCCACGTCGCCGCCCTCAAGGCTGAGTTCCACGGCGCCCTCGCCAAGGCCTGAGCAGATCCGCGCCGAACTTGGCGCTCGCGCGAATTCGCGCTACGGGATGCACCCGATGCACCCGACCCCCCACGACGCCTTCGTCAAGGCGATGCTCGCGGATCTTCGCCGCGCCGAGGAGTTGATCCGCCACTCGCTCGGCGTCGAAGCGGCGTCGTTCCTCGACTTCGCCACGCTCGCCCCGGAGCCAGGGAGCTTCGTCGATGACGCCCTGCGCGAGCGCCACGTCGACCGTCTCTTCTCGGTCCAACTCCTCGGACAGCCGGCCCGGGTCTACGTCCTCTATGAGCACAAGAGCGCCCCGGAGCGGTGGCTGGGCCTCGCCGTGCTCGCCTACGAGGTCCAGATCTGGCAGACCCTCCTGAAGGCCGAGCCGACGCGCGACAAGCTGCCTCCGATCTTCTCGATCGTGATCTTCCACGGCGAGAAGGGGCTGCGCGTCGGGACCCACTTTCAGGCCCTGGTCGACCTGCCCGCGGACGCTCCCGCCTCGCTGCGGGAGCTCGTCCCCGAATTCCGCTTCGCCCTCACCGACCTCTCGCCCGCCGCCAGCGCCGTGGTCGTCCCCGGGGCGCTCCGCGCCAGCACCGAGCTCATGCTCTCCGCCCTCCAGCTCGCCCGCTCGGACCGCGACCTCGCGGAGATGGTGCGCGGATGGCGAAGGCTCGTGCGCGAGGTCTGGCTCGAACCCGACGGCGCAGCGGCAGTCGACCTCGTCTTCCGCTATATTGCCGAGGTCCGCGACCTGCGCGACCGAGACATCATCGAGGTCATCGCCCGCGAAGTCGGGCGCAAGGAGGCAGACACCATGCAATCACTCGTCGAGATGTGGCGCCAGGAGGGCGCGCGAAAGGGCCGCGAGGAGGGCCGCGAGGAGGGCCGCGAGGAGGGCCGCAAGGAGGGCCAGCGCGCGCTCCTGCTCCGCCTGCTGCGCCGCCGCTTCGGTCGCCTGCCGCGCAGGGTGCTCGCGGCCATCGAGGCCGCCGACGCTCGCGCGCTCGAGCGGTGGAGCGACGCGCTCCTCGACGCGCGCACGCTCGCCGAGCTCTTCCCCCTCACCTGAGCGCGCCGCTCGCCTGCGACCGACGCTCGCGCCCGCTTCCGCGAGCGCCTCCACCCGCCGCATCGCGCTAGCCTGAGGGCTCGTGGTGCCCCGTCACCTCACGCTCGGGCTCGCGGTCCTCGTCGCGTGCGCCTCGCCCGCCGCTGTCCCGGCCGGCGCCCCGCGCGACCCAACGCCCGTCCCCGCCGCCGTCCCGCCGCCCTTCCGCGGCGTCCGCTGCCTCGACCTCCCGGGCGCGCCGCGTCGCAACCTGCAGCTCGATCCGCGAGGCGACCTACTCTACGAGCGGTGGACCCACGGCGGCGCCGACCTCGTCCGCCTCGACCTCGCCACCGGCGCCGAGGAGCCTGTCCTCACGAACATCCTCGGCGGCCACCGCCTCGACGACCACCTCGTCGCCCTGCGCGGCGAGGGCCCGCGCCGACGCCTCACGATCGCCGGCCCCGGCCTCCCCGAGGCCCCCTGGACCCCGGCCGAGCACGACCTCACAAGCTACGCCCTCGCCCCCCGCGCCGTCCTCTACACCACCGGCGAGGGCCAGCTCTTCCGCCTCTCCCTCGACGCCGAGGCCCCCTCGCGGCTCGCCGAGGGGATCCTCGCGGTCCACGCCGCCGACGGCGACGCCGCGATCGTCAGCGGCGCAACCGAACAGGGCCCCGAGCTCGCCCTGCTCGCGCCCCCCGCTCCGCTCCGCCTCCTCGCCG
>CAZMML010000683.1:0-3038 GCA_964567335.1 uncultured Nannocystis sp.
TCGCCGTAGCTGCCGTAGGCCTCGAGAAGGATCGGCCGCGGTCCGGGCCCGACGGCGGCGCCGGCGAAGCGCAGGTAGGGGATCTCGGCGCCGTCCTCGGCGCGGGCGGCGGCGACGAGCCGCGCGGTCCCGCCGCAGAGCCCGGGGATCTTCCGCTGGTGGAGCACCTCCTCGTCGCCGGTGCCGAGCCCGAGCGCCACGGTCCGCTCGCCCTCGTGGACAGAGCTGACGCGGAGCCGGAAGGCCTGCGCGCCGTGCTCGGGGTTCTCTTCGGCGGCGAGCCCGACGACGTCGCGGTTGAAGGTCGCGTTCGGGAGCGGGTCGAGGGCCTCGGTCTGTAGGTCGAGGAGGGCGAGGCGTGGTTGGCCGCGCTCGCGGAGGTGGAGGACCAGGTGGTTGGCGAAGGCGTCGAGCCCGGTGATCGCGGTGTCGGGCCGCTCCGCGACGAGCTCGCGCCACAGCCATGGGTGAGGATTCTCCTCGGGTGCCGCGAAGACGGCGAAGCGCGGGGCGCCGCGGTTGGAGCGGATCAAGAAGGTGTCCCCGGCGTGATCGACCTCGTAGAGGTGCCCGAGCTCTCGACGGACGATCGGGCGCCATTCGGCGGGGCGCTCGGCCCTGGCGACCATCACCTCGCTGGCGTGGTACGCGTCGCTGCTGAGCACGAGCCACTCGCCGGAGCGCGTGCGCGAGATGTCGAGGTCGAAGCGCGGGTCCTTCTCCTCGTAGACCAGCCGGTCGGCCCCGTCCGCGCGCGAGCGGCTGCGCAGGGCGTAGGATCGGAAGGTGTCGTCCCGGACGGTGTAGAGGAGCTCCTGCCCGGAGGCGCTCCAGGCCGCCGAGGTCACCCGCTCGATGACCTCCGGCGTCAGGGTGCCAGCCAGGAGGTCCTTGACGCGGAGCGTGAAGTCTTCGCCGCCCCGCTCGTCGACCGAGTAAGCGAGGTACCTGCCGTCGTCGGAGAGCTCGAGGAGCCCGAGGGAGAAGTAGGGCTTGCCGCGCGCGAGGAGGTTCAGGTCGAGCAGGACCTGGGGCGGCGCGTCGGGGCGGGCCGCGGGCCGCCGGAGGAGGACGGGGTGATCCTGCGAGCCGGCTTGGCGCGACCAGTAGACCCACTCGCCCCGACGAACCGGCGCGGTCTCCTCGGCGACGTAGGCCTGGCGCTCGATCTCCCGCGCCAGGGTGGCGAGCAGGCGCGCGTGCGGACGCAGCCAGGCCTCGGCGTACTCGTTCTCGGCCGCGAGGTGCTCGCGGACGGCGCGGTCTTCGGGGCCGGCCTTGAGCCAGGCGTATTCGTCGCGGAGCTGCTCGCCGTGGAGGATGAGCGCGGGCCCTTCGGCCTCCCGCACCTCGGGCGGTCGGGGTCCTCGGAATGGGGCCGCGGAGAGGGCCGCCGCGACGGCGAGCGCTGCGAACACGGCGCTCAGTGTGCCCCGACGAGCGAGGCCCCGTCCACTCGGCGCGCAGATCTGACCCAAGATTCAGTTCATCTCTCGAGGTAGAGCAGTGAGTCTTCGCGCCCCGGCCGCTTCGACGCCGGGGTGGGGCCGGGATACCCTGCTCGGGATGCGGTCCACGTTCGCCAAGCTCGCCACGCTCGCCATCGTCGCCGGCAGTCTCGGCTTCGCCTGCGCACCACCTCCTGGACCCCAGACCGGGACGATCTGCGTCGTCGCGGAGGACTGCTACCCCGGGATCGACCACGCCCTCCTCGGCACGGTCTTCTGCGAGGACAAGTTCGAGAACGGCTACTGCACGCACACCTGCGAGACGGACGAGGATTGCTGCAAGTACGACGAGGAGTGCGCCGCCGGCCTCGCGTATGTGTGCACGCCGCTCTCCGAGGACAAGACCAAGCGCTGCTGGATCAGCTGCGAGGCGAGCGACCTCGGCGACGCCGACCCGGCCGCCCACTGCTTGATGTTCGCCGGGGCGGGGGCGGGCTGCCGCTCCTCCGGCGGAGGGTCGGACAATCGCGACATCTGCGCCCCGCCGTGACGGCTGGGTCCCGCCGATCCCGCGCCCGCCCCCCGGTCGCCGCTCGTCCGCTTGCGCTCGTCGGGGGAGATCGGGCACAAGGGGGCGGTGCGCGATCCCGCTGCCCCCGCCTCGACTACGTCCGCCCCGCCTGAGCCGCTCCGCGCTCCGCTGCCGCCGGCCCTGATGCTGCGCTCCAAGCGGCCGCTCGCGGGCGTCGCTATTCGGGTCTATGTCCCCCTGGTGTTGATCGTCGGCGCGCTCCTCTTCTCGCTCCGGGGGGCGCCCTTCTGGTTGGTGCTGGGCCTCGCGCTCGCCGTCTTCGCCCTCTTCCCTGCGCTCGTGTCGGCGCTCCTCCGGTCGATCGAGCGAGAGGTGCTCGCGGCGACCCCGAAGAGCGCGCCCGCGCTGGTCGATCGGCTGCGGAACTACCGCCGTGTCCGTCTCCTCGCGCCCTTCGCCTGGACCGCGTTCCAGGAGGGGCGGCTCCACATGATCCGCGGCGATGGTCGCGCGGCGGCGAAGTGCCTCTCGGAGGCGGCGCGGCTCGGGGGCGCGAGCGCTGATCCGCCGCCCTCGCTGCTCTCGGCGCAGGCCCACGCGCACTTGATCGCCGAGGCGCCGGAGCCCGCGCGGGAGGCGCTGGCGGCGGTGCTCAAGCGGCAGCCGCTCGGTCCCTGGGACGAGCTGCACCTCGGGGCAGCGCTCCTGCTCGTCGGGAAGGTCCGCGCGGAAGAGGCGCTGCAGCACATCGACGCCGCCCAGGCGGTCGTCGGTGCGACGCCGCGGGTGCTCGCCGCGCGAGCGCTCGCGGAGCAGCGAGCTGGCGATTCGGACTCGGCGCTCGGCGCGCTGAAGGCCGCGGAGGCCGGTCTGCTCGCGGAGCCCGATCGCCTGGGTCAGATCCTCGTCGACCGCGCTCGTCGTCTGCTTCGCCCCGCTGCCAAGGCGCAGGACAAGCGTGCACGCAAGCGTGACGCGCGGAGCGGTCGCCGCGAGGACGAGCGCGGGCGAGCGACGACGCACAAGGAGTCGCCGAGCGTGGTCGTGACGCCGCCCGC
>CAZMML010000684.1:0-3038 GCA_964567335.1 uncultured Nannocystis sp.
TCGCCACCGACGCCGCCTTCTTCCTCGGCCAGTACCTCGTCTTCTCCGCGCTCGCGGTCGCGGCCCTGGCGAGCGTCGACGCCGCGGTCGGGGGCCTCGCCCCCGCGCCCCTGCGGGCCTGGGCGCAGGGCCTCCCGCTGTGGGCGCACGCGGCCCTGGCGCTCTTCCTCGGCGACCTCCTGACCTACTGGTTCCACCGCGCCTGCCACCACTTCCCGCTGCTGTGGCGCTTCCATGCGGTCCACCACAGCGCCGAGCACCTCGACTGGGTCGCCGCGCACCGCGAGCACCCGCTCGACGGCGTGCTCACTCAGATCTGCGTCAACCTGCCCGGCATCGCGCTCGGCCTGCCCTTCGGCGCGCTCGGCGGGCTGGCCGTGTTCCGCGGCCTGTGGGCGATCTTCATCCACTCCAACGTCGCCCTGCCGACCGGCCCGCTCGGCGTCCTGCTCGGCGCGCCCGAGCTCCACCACTGGCACCACGCCCGCGTGCCCCAGACCCGCCACAACTTCGCCAACCTCGCCCCCTACCTCGACCTGCTCTTCGGGACCTACCACCGCCCGCGCGGCCCGGAGACCTACCCCCTCGGCCTCCCCGAGCCCTGGCCGCGGCGCTACCTCGCGCAGCTCATCCGCCCCTTCCGCCGCGGCTGAGGCGCTACCCTGAGGACGCCATGTCCGCTCTCCGCCGCGCCTGGCTCCTCGCGCCGCTCCTGTGCGGCGCGTGCCCGCCACGGGCCCCCGCGGCCGCACCTCCCGCCGCGCCTCCCGCCGCCTCCGACGCCCTCGCCCCGGACGCCCCCGAGGCGCACGACACCGCCCCTCGCCCGCTCGAGGCCGACGCCCCGCCCCCCGAGTCCGCCGGGGCCCCGCGCTGCCTCGTCGAGGCCCCGCCCGCGCCGCCGCCGCCAGCCCCGCCCGCGCCCTGCGCCGACGTCCCCGCCGCCCTGCGCCCGCGGGCGGAGGCCCTGCTCGCCCGCGACTTCCGCCCGAGCGCCCCCGGCGCGCGGCTCGAGGTGCGCTTCGACTGCGACCCGCTCAGCGCCCCCTTCGAGCTGGTCCATGAGTCAGGTCGTGGGCACGCCCCTCGCCTCACGCTCACGCGCCTGCGCTGGCGCGAGAAGAAGATCGAGGCGCTGCGGCTGCGCGGCGGCCCGGAGCTGAGCGTCGAGCGCGGCGAGCTCGCCCGCGGCGCCCTCGACCTCGTGCTCCCGGAGCTGCGGGCGCTCGCCCTGGCGCAGCTCGCCGAGCGCCGGCCGCCCGACGCGGGCGGCTCCTCCGGGTACGGCAGCTCGCAGAGCTGGTTCGGCCTGCTGCGGCTCACCGATCCCGAGGGCCGCGCGATCGAGCGGGGCTTCGCCGGCGCCGACGCCAGCACGACCCAGCTCGAGTCGCTCCCGACGCGCGCGATCGCGGCGCGGCTCGACCACGCCCTGGACAGAGTCGCCTGGCAGCCGGCCCCCGTCGACGCCGACGCGCGCGCCTTCTTCGTCGAGCGCTACCTCGCCGCGAGCCCGCAGCACCAGACCTGGTGGATCCGCGAGCGCCTCGTCGCCCTCGCCGCCGCCGCCGGCACCCCTGCCCTCGTGCCGAGCCTGATCGCCGCCGCCGCCGACACCTCGACCGACGCGTCCGCCGCGCGCACCCGCGACCTCGCCCTCGCCGCCCTCGCCGTCCTCGCCGGCTTCGACGCCCGTCAGGACCCCAACGGCGCCCCGCACAGCGAGGCCGAGGCCGTCGCCGCCTACGCCGCCGCCTGCGCGCCCCCCTGAGCGAGAGCCGCCCCTCCGGGCGGCTGCGATCGGATCGAACCGGCTAGGGGCTCTTGCAGGAGATCGTCGTCCCGTCGAAGAGCTTCTGCATGCACGCGGCGTCGCTCGAGCACCCGCAGGCCCCGTCGTAGCAGGTGTCGGCGTTGCCGCTGCAGTCCGCGTCGCTGCCGCAGCCGCAGTAGGAGGTCTTGCACACGACCTGCCCCTGCACGCCGCCGGCCACGCAGTCGTCGTCGCTGCCGCACTCGCAGGCCCCTGTCCCCACGTTGCACTTCGGCAGGCCGGGGACGTTGCAGTCCGTGTCGGACTTGCACACCAGCGTACACACGCTGTCCCGACACTCGTAGGAGGTGCTGCCGCAGACCGTCACATCCGGGCCGCCGCCCAGCGGCGTCGCCATGATCTCCTCCTGGTTGAGGGCGGCGCACTCGATCCCCATGCCCGGCTGCGTCGCGCACTTGCCCTCGCCCGCCACATCGACGCACACCCCCGTCGGACAGGGCATCTGCATCGAGCAGGGCAGCGCCCAGCCGCTGAACATGGCGACGCACTCGATGTTCTCCGAGCAGCCGCCGAAGTCGCCGGTGCAGACGCCGGCCTGGCACGTGAGCCCCAGGTCCATGCCCATCTGCTGGCAGTCCTTGTCCATGGTGCACTCCTCGAGGCAGAACATCCCCCCGCCGGGGCCGCCGGTCGGGTCGGTCGTGCTGCTGCCGGTCACCGGACCTACGGTCGTCCCTGACGTCGACCCGCCCGAAGAGTCGGTCGTCGCCGTCGTCGTCCCCATCGTCGTCGTCGTCGTCGTCCCGGTCGATTCGGTCGTGCTCTCCCCCTTGTCGTCGCCGCAGGCGGCCGTGAGGGTGAAGGCGGTGATCCAGGAGAGGCGGAGGAGCGAGCGAACAGACATGAGACCCAGACTCGCGGATCCCCCCGCGCCGGTCCAGGTCGAGGATCCCCCGCCGGGAGGGGAACCTCCTGCGCGGCCGACGGGCCGGGCGCGCCCACGATCCCGTCGCGGCGCTGCGGCGCGCCGCCCGCTCCCCCACCGCGCCGCGCCGCGCGTCTCCATCCGATCCGCCGCGCCACACCCTGCCAGCAACGACCGCTCCACCGGAGCGCGACTCGGGGGCGAACGCGCTTGACCCCTCGCGCCGGGCCAGTACGCTGGGGCCGGCGCCACCGTATCTCCGATGTACAGCAAGGCGGACCTCGACCAGATCCGGGAGCTCATGCAGTCGAGCCCCTTCACCGGTCACCGCGAGCTCGG
>CAZMML010000685.1:0-3036 GCA_964567335.1 uncultured Nannocystis sp.
CAGAGCGTGACGACCAGGTCGACGCCGGCGGGGTCGATCGCCCGGACCGACTTGGACGAGTGCCCGTCCATGGCGACGCCGCGCTCGGCCATCACCTCGATCGCGCAGGGGTTCACGCGCGAGGGGCTGGTGCCGGCGCTCTGGACGCGGACGCGCGGGCCGAAGCGGGCGCGCGCGAGCGCCTCCGCGAGCTGACTGCGGGCGGAGTTGGCGACGCAGAGGAAGAGGACGCTGCGGGTGGGGACCTTGGTCATGGGGCTATCGGGCGGGGAAGTGGCGGGCCGTGCGGTTGGCGAAGGCGACCAGGGAGAGCATCACGGGGACCTCGACCAGCACCCCGACGACGGTGGCGAGGGCGGCGCCGGACTGCAGGCCGAAGAGGCTGATCGCGACCGCGACCGCGAGCTCGAAGAAGTTGGACGTGCCGATCAGCGCGGCCGGGGCCGCGACCGGGTGGGGGAGCTTCCACAGCCACGCCCACAGGTACGCGACCCCGAAGATCCCGTAGCTCTGGAGCAGCAGGGGCGCGGCGATCAGGGCGATCGTCAGCGGCCGCTCGACGATCGTGGTCGCCTGGAAGCCGAAGAGCAGCACGACGGTCGCGAGCAGGCCGAGGATCCCGGCGGGCTTGAGCCCCTGCACCACGCGGTCCAGCGCGCCGGGGTCGCGCGTGCGGCGGGTCAGCGCGCGCCGGGTCGCCGCGCCCGCGGCGAGGGGGATCACGACGTAGAGGATCACCGAGAGCAGCAGCGTCGTCCACGGCACCGCGATGTCCGAGACGCCGAGCAGCAGGCCGGCGATCGGCGCGAAGGCGACGACCATGATCAGGTCATTCACCGCGACCTGGACCAGCGTGTAGTTGGCGTCGCCGCGGGTGAGCTGGCTCCACACGAACACCATCGCCGTGCAGGGCGCGACCCCGAGGAGGATCGCCCCGGCGATGTAGTCATGCGCCTCGGCGGCGGGGATCAGGCCGGAGAAGAGGTGGAGGAAGAAGAGGCTGGCCAGCCCGGCCATCGTGAAGGGCTTGATCAGCCAGTTGACGACCAGGGTGAGGATCAGACCCCGCGGCTTGCGTCCGACGTCGCGGACGGCGCCGAAGTCGATCTGGATCATCATCGGATAGATCATCACCCAGATCAGGACCGCGACCACGAGGTTGACCCGGGCGACCTCGAGGCGGCTGATCGCGGCGAAGAGCCCCGGCAGGAGGTTGCCGAGCGCGACGCCCCCGGCGATGCAGAGGGCGACCCACACGCTGAGGTAGCGCTCGAACACGCCGAGCGGGCTGGTGGCTGGTCTCATCGTTCGGTGCTCCTCGGGGTGGGCGAGAGGGATCGGTCTACGGTCGTATATTTGCGATGAACGCCTCAGATGCCCCCAACGAGCGCCTTCAGGCGCCGCAGGGCGCGAGCCTCGAGACAGTAACAGGTGCGCGGCCCGTCGATCTCGCCGCGGATCAGGCCGACCTCCTTGAGCACCTTGAGGTGCTGCGAGACGGTCGACTGCGCCAGCGGCAGCTCGGCCACGATCTCGCCGCAGACGCAGGACTGCCGGCGGACCAGCAGGCGCATGATCTGGACCCGGACGGGGTGACCGAGCGCCTTGGCCATCGCGGCGAGCTCCTCGTCCGCGGCGTCGCCCTCGACCGGGCGAAGGTCGGGCTCGTCGGCCGCGGGCGGGCAGCAGCGATCGTCGCGCTTCATCGTTAAAATGCGATATATCCCGAGGGCCCGCGGGGCGCAAGGTCGAGCGGCGCGCGAAGACGCGCGCGAAGACGGCCCGAGAAGCTCTGCGTCCTTCCGGTGCGCAGGGTCGCGGCGGACGCTAGGTCAGGATCGCGACGACCGGGACCACGAAGGCGAAGCCCTTGCAGCGCCGGACGAGCGCGGTGAGCGGGGAAAGGAGCGGCGCGAGCCGGTTCGAGTCGCCGACGAGGAAGACGAGGACCTCGCTCGCCCCCGCGGGCCCGAGGGTCGAGGTGGGCCCCTGGAGCTCGCCCGTGCCCTCGCGGACGTCCAGCACGGTGTAGCCGCGGACGTCGTGCGTGCGGAACAGGTCGCTGAGCGCCGGGAGGTGGGCGCGGTCGATCAGGATCTCGATCTTGTGCATGGGCGACCTCTTGCACGGGGCGTTCCGCGGCCTCGGGCGGGGCGCGCGGGCGCCGCTCGTCGCCGGTGGGGAGAATTTCCCCGGTGTTTCTCCCCAGTCGGTGGGGAGTCCCGCCTCGGGGGGTCCGACGCGGCCCGGGTCGGGGCCTGGAACGGCGCTTGCTAGGTGCGAGGGCATGCTGTCCGACCTCCTCGGGAACATCCTTCACAACCTCTTCAAGCCGATGTTGCTCTTCTTCTACCTCGGCTTTGCGATCCCCCTCCTGCGCGTCCCCTTCGAGTTCCCGAAGCAGATCTACCAGGGCCTCACCCTCTACCTCTTGCTGGCGATCGGCTGGCACGGCGGCGAGGAGCTGGCGGTGCTCTCGGGGGGCGAGCTGCGGCAGGCGTTCGGGCTGATGCTGGTCGGGTTCTGGACCAACCTCGGGCTCGGGCTCCTCGCGCACGCGCTGCTGCGCCGCTTCACGCGCCTGCGCAGGGTCGACGCGGCCGCGATCGCGGGCTACTACGGCTCGGACTCGGCGGGCACCTTCCTGACCGCGCTCGGCGTGCTCACGGCCGCGAACGTCGCCTTCTCGGCCTACATGCCCGTGATGCTGGCGGTGATGGAGATCCCCGGCTGCCTCGTCGCGCTCTTCCTCGTCGCTCGCCTGCGGCAGCGCGGCCTCGACGCGCGGGGGAACATGCCGGGCGAGCCCGGCTACGCGGCGCCCGAGACCGTGCCGCCGCGGCGCGCCCTCCTCAGCGGTGAGGTCCTGCGGGACGTCTTCCTCAACCCCGGCCTCTTCCTCCTGCTCGGCGGGATCGTGGTCGGCTACGTCTCGCGGCTGCAGGGCCCGAACGTCACCCGCGCCGACGACATCCTCTTCATCGACCTCTTCCAGGGCCTGCTCTGCCTCTTCCTGCTCGAGATGGGCATGACCGC
>CAZMML010000686.1:0-3034 GCA_964567335.1 uncultured Nannocystis sp.
TCGGCGACGACGCCCAGTCGATCTACAGCTTCCGCGGCGCCGACTTCGCCCAGATCGCCGACTTCCGCGCCCGTCACCCGGACGCCCGCCTCTACGCGCTGACGATCAATTACCGCTCCACCCCGCAGGTCCTCGCGCTCGCCAACCGCAGCATCGCCCACAACGCCCGCCAGTACCCCAAGGAGCTCGTCGCCGTGAAGCAGCCGGGCGCCCGCCCCGCCGTGATCCCGCTCCGGGACGTCTTCCAGCAGGCCGAGTTCGTCGCCCAGCGCGTGCTCGAGCTCCACCACGAGTACGACCTCCCGCTCGCGCGCATGGCCGTCCTCTACCGCAACCACGCCCACAGCCTCGAGCTGCAGGTCGAGCTCACCCGCCGGCAGATCCCCTTCACCGTCCGCAGCGGCCTCCGCTTCTTCGAGCAGGCCCACATCAAGGACGTCGTCTCCTACCTGCGCGCGCGCCAGAACCCCCAGGACGCGCTCGCGTGGATCCGCCTGCTGCGCCTGTGGGCCGGCGTCGGCGCCCAGACCGCCGAGCAGCTCGCCGTCATCCTGGCCAAGGAGACCGCCAGCGGCGACGCCTCCAGCGCCCAGGTCCTCGCCGCCCAGGCCGAGCAGGCCCGCGGCCGCGCCCGCCCCGCGCTCGCCCGCCTCGCCGACCTCTGGGCGATCCTCGAGGACCCGAAGCTCAACAGCCCCGGCGCCATGATCCGCGAGGTCGTCGCCCGCCACTACGGCGAGTACGCCGACCGCAACTTCCCCAACGCCGCCGCGCGCAAGGAGGACCTCGAGCAGCTCGCCGGCTACGCCGAGCGCTACGACGGCGCCAGCGAGTTCCTCAGCGAGCTCGCGCTCGTCCAGGGCATGAGCGCCGAGAACGTCCTCGGCGCCGAGGATCCGGACGACAAGCTCGTGCTCTCGACCGTCCACCAGGCCAAGGGCCTCGAGTGGCCGATCTGCTTCCTGCTCTGGCTCGCCGAGGGCCGCTTCCCGATGGCGACCAGCATGCGCCAGCCCGAGGACCTCGAGGAGGAGCGGCGCCTCTTCTACGTCGCCGCCACCCGCGCCGCCGACGAGCTCTACCTCTGTTACCCCGTGATCGAGGAGACCCGCGAGGGCCCCTCACACCTCATGCGGCCGAGCCGCTTCCTCGTCGAGATCGATCACAACCCCGCCGTCTTCGAGCGCTGGCAGATCGAGGAGGCCCCCGCCGCGCCCTGAGCCCGCCGCGGCCCGGCGCTTAAACGACGAGAGGGCCGCCCTGGGGGGCGACCCTCGCAGATCCGGCAGCGCCGGGGCGCCGACTACAGGTCGTAGGGGCGGACGGTGCTGCGGTTGTTGCTCTTGGTGCGCTCGATGGCGGCGCCGAGGAGCTCGTGGACCTTGTCGGAG
Source organism: uncultured Nannocystis sp. (assembly GCA_964567335.1). Taxonomy (GTDB): domain Bacteria; phylum Myxococcota_A; class Polyangia; order Nannocystales; family Nannocystaceae; genus Nannocystis. The sequence continues at coordinate 1,392 of CAZMML010000686.1, forward strand.
ACGGCCTGGATCAGATCGCCATCGCTGCGGAGACCCGCGTCACGGATGACATCCTTGACCTTGCTGCCGACGACCAGGATTTCCTTGGGTGCCTTGCTCTTGTTGGCCATGTTCAGTTCTTTCGCTCGTGGCGTCCTCGCGGGACGCAGGTGGAGAGGTCGCGTCGATCGGACAATCCCGACCTCGTTGCGCGAGCGGGACCATAATCCGGATGCTTCACTCTGCAAAGGCAAATTTGCAGCGTAGGCTTCAACTTTTTTCGGAGAGAAGCCCGCCGCGTGGGGTAGGAGCCCGTATGTCTCAGGTCTATCGGGCGACGATCGGCCCTTCGTGAGGGACCCTCCGACGCCCGATGGAGCGGCGCAAATCGCCGAAATTCCTCGATCCTCGGGCTCTGGCGGGCTCTCCACGGAGCCGTGGGGTCGCCGAGCACCGCGACCTGGCTCCTGCGACGACCTGCCGATCTCCCTGAGGATCGCCCCGAAATCTAGCTTTCGCAGGGAGATCGTCCTCGCGGACCAGGTCCCTTACGACCTTGCCCTTGCGGCTCTTCGGGCCGCCTTCCTCTTTAAGAACTCTCGCCCGCGTCGGCCCAGGCCGCGAGCAAGCGGGCCGAACGGGGCCCATGCGCCGACGCGGAGAGGTCTCTGCGCTCCGGACCCGCCAGCGCCAGCGTGATCTCCAGGCGATCGTCCGGGGCAGACCGCCACCGTTTGCCCCACTCGACCACCAGGACCGACGCCCCACCCCCGAGCTCCGACTCGGCGAGGAGATCGTCGAGGCCGACCGCGTCCAGCCCGACCCCGCCGCCGACCGCCTCGTCGTCCTCGGCGCCGAGCCGGAAGAGATCGACGTGCACCAGCGCGGTCTTGCCGCGGTGGATCATGCAGAGCGTGAAGGTCGGGCTCTGCACCCGCTCGGGGCGCAGCACTCCGAGCCCCAGGGCGATCGCGCGGACCATCGTCGTCTTCCCCGCGCCCATCGGCCCGTCGAGGAGCACCACGTCACCGGCCCGCAGGACGGCCCCGAGCGCGCGCCCGCGCCGCGTGAGGCTCGCCTCGTCGAGGCCTCGCCAGGCTCGCGTCGCCGCGTCCACGCCCCCTTATACCCGCGCCGACGCGCACACACACGGCCGACCTTGTGCTCCTGGAAACTCCGGTGGTATGGCGCTTGTCCGATGGTCGTGGCGGACGCCCTCTTGACCCGGCTGGGGCCGCTCGCACTCGGCTGTGCGCTCGCCCTCGCGTGTGATCCGCCCGCCCCGCCGCCCACCGACCCCGGCGCGGCCCCCGAGCCCGCGGACCCCCTCCGGCCCCCCGACCAGCGGGGCCACGTCCCCGACACCCGCGTCGCCGACTACGTCCTCGACGCCCGCCTCGACGCCGAGGAGCACACCGTCACCGGCACCGCCCGGATCACCTGGCGGAACACCTCCAAGAACCCGACCCCGCTCCTGCGGCTCCACCTCTATATGAACGCCTTTCGGGCCGAGGACACCGCCTGGATGCTCGAGGCTCGGGGCTCCCACCGCGGCGCCAAACAGGACAAGGACGAGGGCCGCTGGGGCTACATCGACATCCGCGCCGCGCGCCTCCTCGGTCAGGGCGCCCCGGGCTCCCTCACCCAGCTCGAGGCCGGCCCCG
>CAZMML010000687.1:0-3031 GCA_964567335.1 uncultured Nannocystis sp.
GATCGACCCCTTGAAACCGAACCTAGGGGATTCCTCGCCGAGGTGGCGGCCCAGGATCCCCCGCAGCGACGCGGCGGTCGCGGCGAGGTCGCGGTGGGCCCCGCCGACCGGCTCCGGCACGACCTCGTCGCAGATCCCGAGCCCCACCAGGTCGTGCGCCGTCATCTTGAGCTGCTCGGCGGCGGTGCGCTCGGCCTCCGGGTCCTTCCACAGGATCGACGCGCAGCCGCGGGGCGAGATCACCGAGTAGACCGCGTGCTCGAGCATCAGGATCCGATCCGTGACGCCGATCGCCAGCGCGCCGCCCGAGCCGCCCTCGCCGATGACGACCGAGATCGTCGGCACGCGCAGGCCTGCCATCAGCTCGAGGCAGGTCGCGATGGCCTCCGCCTGGCCGCGCTCCTCGGCGCCGATCCCCGGGTAGGCGCCCGCGGTGTCGATGAAGCAGAGCAGCGGGTGCCCGAACTGCTCCGCCATCCGCATCAGCCGCTGCGCCTTGCGGTAGCCCTCGGGCCGCGCCATCCCGAAGTTGCGGTAGACGTTCTCCTTCGTGTTGCGGCCCTTCTGCTGCCCGAGCACCGCGACCGTCCGGCCCTCCAGGCGCGCCAGCCCGCCGACGATCGCTGGGTCGTCGGCGAAGCAGCGGTCGCCGCGGAGCTCGACGAAGTCGGTCAGCAGCTCGCCGACGTAGTCGAGCGTGTAGGGGCGGTCCGGGTGCTTGGCGAGCTGCAGCTGCTCCCACGGCGAGAGCGCCGCGAAGCGCTCGCGCTGCAGCTCGATCGCCTTCTGCTCGAGGCGGGCGATCTCGTCGGCCATCTCGGCGCTGCCGCCCGAGAGGCGCTTCAGCTCGCGGATCTTCGTCTCGAGCTCGACGATCGGCCGCTCGAACTCGAGGACCTTCCCGCTCATACGTCCGCCCCCCCGAGGAACTCCGCCGCCGGCCCGACGAGCGGCTCGACGGCCGCGCGGGGGTCGATCTGGTCACCCAGCCAGATCGGCTCGCGGATCGTCCGCGTCCACGTCGGCGCGAGCTGGTGCCGGAGGTAGGTCCGCTGCCGCCGGGCGTAGGCCCGGGTCTCGCGCTGGATCGCGGCGGCGGCCTCGCTCAGGCTGAGGCGGCCGCCGAGGTGGTCGAGGATCTGGCGGTATCCGAGGCTTCGCATCGCGCGGTGGCGGGCATCATACCCAGCGCGGACCAGCGTGGATACCTCCTCGACGAGGCCCGCGCGGAGCATCGCGCCGGTGCGAGCGTCGATCGCAGCGCCCAGGACCTCGGGATCTGGGTCCAGCACGATCGTCCCGAGGACGCAGCGCGCACGCGGAGGATCCTCCTCGCGCACCTGGCTCACTGGCCGCCCGTGGCGCTCGCAGAGCCACAGCGCCCGCAGAGCGCGCACGACGTTGCGCGGGTGGATCGCCCGCGCCGCCAGCGGGTCACGCCGCGCGAGCTCGCCGTGCACCGCGCCTGGCGCGTCGCGCTCGCGAGCCTCCCACGCCGCCGCGAAGCCGGCGCGCTCCGGATCGTGGAGCGGAGCGTCCGCCGCGCCCTCGCCGCTGTGGGTCAGCGCCACGGCCCGCAGGTAGAACCCGGTGCCGCCGGCGAAGAGCCCAGGCCCGCGCGCGAGCTGGGCCCACGCCGCGGCGGCGTAGTCGCCCGCGCTGAAGTCCTGGTCCGGGTCGACCAGATCGATCAGCTCGTGGCGCACGCGCTCTCGCGTCGCGCGGTCGACCTTCGCGCTGCCGATGTCGAGCCCGCGATAGACCTGCACCGAGTCGCAGCAGAGCACCGGCAGGCCGAGGCGCTCCGCGAGGGCCACGGCGAGCCGTGATTTTCCCGACGCGGTGGGGCCGACCACCGCGAGGACCCGCGGCAGCGTCATGCCCCCCCGAGGAGGTCAGTCGCGCTCCAGCGCCGGATCCCCGGCACCGCGTCGAGCGTCGCGCCCGCCTCGAGCAGCTCGGCGAGCCAGCGACGGGCCAGGCGCGGCGCCGGGTCGCCGCCGCGGGTCGTGGCGATCGCGTCGAGCAGGCCGCGCTCGGCGGCGGCCCGCTCGCCGTCGCCGGCGCGGATCCTCAGCCACGGGACGATCCGCGCCACGAGGTCCGCCGCGTCGGCGTCGTCGACGCAGTGGCGCAGGTGCGCCGGGACCCCGCGCACCACCACCGCGTCGGTGCCGAAGGCGTCGAGGTCGACGCCGAGGGTCAGCAGCTCCGCCCGCGCCGCCGAGAGCAGCGCCACCTCGGCCTCCGGGCGGCGGACCACCGCCGGGGTCAGGAGCCCCTGCACCGCGACCACCCGGTCGCCGAGCAGGTCGCGCTGCAGCCGCAGGTAGACGAGGTATGAGCGGATCCGGCGCAGGTCGACCGCGAGGAGCGCGTCGCGCTCGGAGAAGATCGCCACCGGCCCCGGCAGACAGATCAGCAGCGCCGGCAGGTCCGGTCGGGCGGGCTGGCTGTTCGGACCGGACGCTTCGCGCATGTCCGAGGGGCCTGGCGCAGCCGCCTCGAAGAGCGCGGCGGGCTCCGGCGCGGACGCGGGCGCGGGCGCGGCAGGCCCCTCGCCCGGGCGCAGCGCCGCCGCCGCCTCCATCACCGCCCGCTTGTGCTCGGCGTACCCGCCGCCGAGCGCCCGCGTCGCCAGGCGGTAGCCCTGACCGGGCTTGCTCTCTACGACAGGTTCTGAGGGACATGTCTCTACGGTCCCGTCAGGCCGGCGCTCGGACCAGCGCAGCAGCGGGACCTCGCCCGTGAGGTCGACCTCCGCCCCTGATCGCTCGAGCCAGGCCCCGGCGCGCGCCCGCTCCTCGGCCTCCAGGGCCGCGCTCAGCGCCGGATCGTCGGCCCCCGCCCGGCTCCGCCACGCCGCGTCCGCCGCGGCCGCCGGCGGCGGGAGCTCCGGGCCCGCCGTACCGGCTGTCCCCGGAGCCATCTTCTCGCCGGCACCCGGATCGCCGCCGCGTGGCGGCCCAGCCTCGGCGTCGCCCCGCGCCGCCGCCGGCGCGACGTCGAGGTCCCACTCCGGCTCGGCGGG
>CAZMML010000688.1:0-3028 GCA_964567335.1 uncultured Nannocystis sp.
CGAACGTGGGACGCAGCGGGGGGCCCCATGCCTCGCGCGCAGACGCCCCGACGATGCTTCATCGTAGCCCCGCCAGAACCAGCGTCGAGCACGTGGCATGGCAGGTCCCGCGTAGCGAGGGACCCAGGTTCGCCGCCGCCACGCCCGCTCGAGGCATCCAGGCCCCGCGTACTTGAGCAGATCGATGTGTACCAGTGGCCGCTGGGGGTCGATCTGGTCAGGGGCGGCGGTACATGAGGTCGGAGCGCAGGGCGTACTTGACGCCGGACTCGACGAGGCAGCCCTCGTGGAGGAGGCGGTGCTGGAAGAGGAGGGCCTGGCCGCGGCGCGGGGTGACGTCGACGCCGAGGTGGTGGAAGCGGGTGTGGCCGCCGGTGAAGCCCTCGTTGAGGTAGACCATGAAGGTCAGGAGGCTCTCCTCGCGGGCGTCGCGGACGAAGGCGCCGTCGAGGTGGGGGGCGAAGCGCTGGCCGGGGTCGTAGCGGTAGCAGCGGAAGCGCTCGTTGGCGCCGACGGGGACGCGCTCGGCGAGGGGGTCGGGGAGGGCGTGGCGGACGCGGGCGAAGAGCTCGCGCGCGAGGTCCGGGTCGTCGAAGATCACGCGCCGGTTGTTGCGGATGTCGGGGCGCTCGACGAAGCCGCGCGAGGTGGTGATCGGGGCCAGCGTCGGGCCGAGCGCGTCGATGGTGGCGATCAGGCGCTCGCACTCGTCCGCGCCCAACACGTCGTCGACGGTGAAGACGAGCGGGCCGCGGGCGTCGAGGGAGTCGCCCTCGCAGTAGGGGCGCCCCCAGCCGGGCGCGAGGACGGTGAAGGCGCGTGGCATCCGGCCAGCGTAGCAGCGCGGCGCGGGGCGCCGACGCGCGCCCGTGCCCGGAGGGCCCCGCTTTACCCGCCCGGGGCGCCGGGCTACGCTCGGCGTCGCCGTGCCGCTGGCTTTCTCGCGCACCCTGCGGGCCCTCGGCGCGGAGCGCTCGCGGGCGACGATCGCCGGGCTGCTGATCGCGGGGGCGCTGCTGACGGCGTGGTCGCTGTGGCTGGCGCTCGGTCGGGTGGAGCTGATCGAGACCAGCGCGCAGGCGCGGATCGAGGTCGCGGGCGCGGCGGTGCCGCTGGCGCCGAGCCTCGACGGCCGGGTCCTGCGCTCGCACCTGGCGCTCGGCCGGCGGGTGACGGCCGGCGAGGTGGTGCTGCAGCTCGACAGCCGGGCGCTCGAGCTCTCGCGCGCCGAGGTCGAGGCGCAGCGCCAGGGGCTGCTCGGCGAGCTCGCGGCGCTGGCCGGCGAACACGCGGCGCTCGCGGCGGCGATCGGGGTGTACGAGTCGGGCGGGAAGACGCGCCAGAGCGAGGCGTCGGCGACGGCGCAGGAGGCGGAGATCGCGGCGGCCTTCGCCCGCAACCTGTCGGAGCGGAGCGAGGGGCTGCGCGACCTCGGGGTCGAGTCGGCGGAGGCGGCGGAGCTGCTGCAGGCGAAGGAGCGCGGGAGCTCGGCGATCGCGGCGATCCGCCGGCTGCAGGTGGCGCGTACGCGGGCGGAGGTGTCCGAGCGGGTGGCGACGATGCGGGTCGAGCTGGCGCGGACGATCCGCACGGAGGCGGAGCTGCAGCGCGAGCTGGCGGCGAAGGTCGCGGCGATCGCGACGCTCGACCACCAGATCGAGCAGCACACGCTGCGGGCGCCGATCGCCGGGACCCTCGGGGGGGTGGTCCCGCTGCAGCCGGGGGCGGTGCTGACGCGCGGGTCGGTGGTCGCGGTGGTGATCCCGGACGCGCGCCTGCGGATCGTGGCCCGCTTCGCGCCGGCCTCGGTCGGACGGATCCGCCCGGGCCAGCCGGTGCGCATGCGCCTCGACGGGTTCCCCTGGACGGAGTACGGCAGCCTCCGCGGGGAGGTCGAGGCGATCGCCAGCGAGGTGGAGGAGGGGCTGGTGCGGGTCGAGTCGAGCCTGACGGAGGATCCCCAGTCGCGGATCCCGGCCGAGCACGGGCTCGTCGGGGCGGTCGAGGTCACGGTGGAGACGGTCTCGCCGGCCGCGCTCCTCCTCCGCACCGTGGGGCAGCTCGTGTCGCCATGAAGACGCCGCGCCGCCGCCGCCTCGCGGTCGAGGTGATCCAGAGCTCGGCGATGGACTGCGGGCCGGCGGCGCTGAAGAGCCTGCTCGAGGGGCACGGGCTGCCCGTCGGGTACGGGAAGCTGCGCGAGGCGTGCCAGACGGACGTCGACGGGACGTCGATCGACACGATCGAGGACGTCGCGAACCAGCTCGGGCTCGAGGCGGAGCAGAACGTGATCCCGGTCGATCACGTGCTGCTGCCCGAGGCGCAGGCGCTGCCGGCGATCGCGGTGGTGCGCTCGCCCGGGGGGCTGACGCACTTCGTGGTGCTGTGGTCGTACGCGGCCGGGCTGGTGCAGGTGATGGACCCGGCGAGCGGGCGCTCCTTCATCCGCCGCGAGCGGCTGCTGCGCCAGCTCTTCGTGCACCGGATGCCGGTGCCGGCGGAGGCGCTGCGCGAGTGGCTCGGCTCGGACGAGTTCACGGGGGCGCTGCGGCGCCGCGCCCGCGCGCTCGGGGCGAGCGCAGCGGAGATCCAGGCGTGGCTCGCGGCGGGCGCGGCGGACCCGGGGATCCTCGGGCTGGCGCGCCTCGACGCGGCGCTGCGCCTGGTCGCGTCGCTGGTCGAGGCGGAGGCGCTCGGCAAGGGGGCGGAGGCGTCGCGCATGGTCGCGGCGCTGATCCGCGAGACCGAGGGCCTGGAGGGGGAGGAGCTCTACGCGCGGCTGCCGGAGGGCTACTTCGCGGCGGCGCCGGGGCCGGATCCAGAGACGGCGCTGCTGCGCGGGGCGGTGATCGTGCGGGCCCGCGGGGTGCGCCCGGACGCGCCGGCGCTGCACCCGGAGGGGCCGGCGGGGCAGGGCCTCTCGCCGGAGCTGGCGGCGGCGCTGAGCGAGCCGCGGCCCGCGCCGCTGCGGCAGCTCCTCGGGCTGATGGGCGAGGACGGGGCGCTGCTCCCGACGCTGATCGCGTTC
>CAZMML010000689.1:0-3027 GCA_964567335.1 uncultured Nannocystis sp.
CATCACGCCCGAGTGGGACGCCGAGAAGATCATCAACACCGACCGCCCCGACTTCACCGACGTGCTGCCCGTGGTCGGCAAGGGCGTGTGGCAGACCGAGTCGGGCATGTCGCTCAAGATGCGCCGCGGCGAGGACTACACCTTCAACCGGTGGGCGATCCCCGAGACCTTGATCCGCCTCGGCCTGACCCGGAACTTCGAGCTGCGGATCAAGTGGGACAGCTACTGGTTCACCGCCCGCACCGGCAGCGCCGCCCAGCCGGCCGGGGCCTCCTACGGCTCCGACCTCCTGCTCGGCTTCAAGTGGCAGGCGATCCGACAGACCGGCTGGGTGCCCGGACACACCTTCCTCGGCACCCTCGTCTACCACGCCGGCACCGGCCGCGGCCCGGCGCAGACCGCGATCCAGCCGGGCCTCAACTGGTGCTACGGCTGGCAGATCAACAAGTGGCTCGTGCTCCGCGGCAGCACCGGCTTCGAGGTCACCGTCCGCGAGCCGCAGGCCCACAAGCAAGGCGACGGCCCGACCTTCGACCCCCCCACGCGCCAGACCTTCGTCGAGCTCCACCAGTCCGTGGTGTCCTACGTCCAGGTCCTGAAGCGCCTCGGCATGTACTACGAGTGGTTCGGGTTCTGGTATTACGGGCTCGAGCGCGGCGTGCAGCACAACGGCGGCGTCGGGGCGTACATCTATCTCACCCCGAACGTCCAGCTCGACGTGCGCTACGTCGGCACCCTCAACGGCTGGCCGAAGGAGACCGCGCTCGGCTTCGGCCTCTCCTTCCGCGGCCGCTACGACCGCAAGAAGGGCCCGCGCTCGATGATGCGGTGAGCCGCGCTCGACCGCCGCGTCGCGCCTCGCTACCGTCCCTCGCGTGTCCGAACTCCCTGACCCGGAGCGCCGCGCCTGGCTGCTCGACGCCCTGGCCGAGTTGGTCGCGCAAGCCGGCCGCGAGCACTTCGTCTGCGCCCCGATCGTCCTGCCGACCCCGCGCTACTTCCCCGACCGCTACGCCGAGGATCGCGGCGGCGTCCGCCGCCTCCTGCGTCGCCTCCACCGCTACGCCGACCTCGACGACCTGCGCCCGCACGTCGACCTCTTCGACGACCGCCCGCCGGACCTCCACGGCCTCGTCCGCGCCGAGCGGCACGAGGGCGCCGCCGGCCTCTTCCTCGGCCTCGAGGGGGACGACGCCTACTACGGCGCCGATCGCAACCTCCTCGGCGACCCTGTCGGCCTCACCGCCGCCCTCGCGCACGAGGTCGGCCACGCCTTCCGCGCCCGCCACGACCTCGCCTGCGACGACCTCGCCCGCGAGGAGCCGCTGACCGACCTCACCAGCCTCTACCTCGGCTTCGGCGTCCTCAGCGCCAGCGCCTCGCTGCGCCACCGCTCCCGCATGCGCGACGCCTTCGCCAGCGAGTGGTCGACCCAGCGCCTCGGCTACCTCGCGCCCAGTGAGCACTGCTTCCTCCTCGCCGCGCAGGCGCACGTCCGCGGCCCCGAGCGCGCCGACCCGCGCGAGCTCGCCGCGCACCTCGGGCCCAATCAGGCCGCCTCCTTCCGCGCCGCCCTGCGCTGGCTCGCGGAGCACGCGCCCGACCTCCCGACCCGGCTCGGGCTCCCCGAGCGCGCCGCCTGGCCGCCGCTCGACAGCCTCGCCGAGCTGACCAGCCCCCTCGCCGACGACCCGGACGACGTCCCCACGCCAGCGCCCCCGCCGCCCCTCCCGAAGGCCGGCCACCCCGTCTTCCGCGTGTGGCGCCGCCCCGGCGCGGATCGCTACCTCCCGATCCTCGCCGTCGTCGTCGCCGCCGTCTTCCTCTTCATCAGCGTCGACGAGCTGGCCGTCCGGGTCGTGATTCTGGTGGTCGCCGCGGCGGCGATCGTCCGCACTGGGCGCTACCGGATCCCGCGCTGCTCCGAGCCCTCCTGCCGACGTCCGCTCCCGCTGCCGAAGGGCCCCTGCCCCGGCTGCGGCGGCACGATCCGCGGCGACATCCTCCACGCCGACGCCCGCCTCGCCGCCGAGGAGGCGCTCCCGCCCGCGCGCACGAGGGACGCGCGCGACCCTCGTCCCTGAGCCTTGCGCGGCCGCGTCGGGTTCGGGAACGTCCGAGCCTCCTCGGCGCCCCGCGAGGTCCCGCGAGCACGTCCGCGAGCGCACCGCTCCGCACGCCGCCGATCCGCGTTGACACCCTCCACGAGTCGCGCAGCATGAGGCGATGCTGCCCAACTTGCCGGTCGCCCTCGTCCTCGCCGCCGCGCTGCAACAACCCCCCAACGCCGCGATCCCGCCGTGGCAGCCGGATGGCTCCACGACGGCACCGCCGACCCTGCGGGCCACCACCGCCGCCGACCCGCAGGCGGCCCCCCCTGCCCCCACGCCCGCGTCCACGCCGGCGGCCACCGGGCAGCCCGCCGCGCTCCCCGACACCGAGCCCGTGGTGCGCCCGCGGCCCGGCAACTGGGGCATGACCTTCCTCTTCGGCGGCCTCGCGCCGCTCTCGGTCGGCGGCCTCGGTGACCTCCCGCTCAGCAGCGGCCTGACCTTCACCGAGATCGGCGTCCGCCGCGTGTTCAAGCGGATCGTCCTCCCGATCTCCTTCGGCGCGGGCGTCGCCCGCACCCGCCAGGGCGACGCCCCGCTCGCCTACAGCGCCGGCGTCAGCGCGTCGATCGCCGTGCTGCGCGGGTTCCGAGTGTGGCGACGGATCGCGCCCTACTACGGCGCCTTCCTCCACGCCCACTACATCGACACGCGCGGCCCGAACAACTGGCTCGTCAACATCAGCGCCGGCCCGATCCTCGGCATCGAGTACTTCCTCGCCGATCGCGTCAGCTTCTTCGGCCAGGGCCTCTTCGCCCTCGGCGGCGACATCAGCCCCGGCAAGGTCCGCTTCGTCGCCCGCACCATCATCGCCGCCGGCGGCCAGCTCGGCCTGACCTTCTACTTCTAGTGCCGACACCACTACATACCGATCTGTCTCGATCGAGCGCTTGATGGGCGTCGCGGCGACAAGCGG
>CAZMML010000690.1:0-3027 GCA_964567335.1 uncultured Nannocystis sp.
GGCATGGCAGGTCCCGCGTCGTGAGGGACCCATGTTCGCCGCCGCCGCCACGCCCCCTCGAGGCTCTTCGGGCCCCGCCTGCCTGCCGGCAGGCCGGCCCCGCTCTCGCGTGTCCCGAACGCCGCGGCAACCCGCTCGAGGCCGCTCGGGCCGCCCGTGCTTGCAGTGCGGTGTCGGCGTTCGCTAGCGGCGCATGATCGTCGCCGAGTGCGTCGAGTCGCCGCGCTGCACCTCGACCGAGACGCTCGCGTCGTCCTGCGACAGCGCGCGCGCCACGTCTTCGACCCGCGCCAGCGCCTGGCCGTTGATCGTCTTGAGCACGTCGCCCTCGCGGAGGCCGAGCTGGTCGGCGAGGCCCCCGGGCTGCACGCTGCGGACGTGGAGGCGGCCCTCCTTCGGCTCGACCTCGACCCCGAGGCGCGGCTTCCCGTCGGGGAAGAGCGAACCGCCGCTCTCCAGCTTGCGCCGCCCGATCCGCTGCAGCTCGTCCTCGCTGGGGAGCTTGCCGATCGTCGCCTTCAGATCGATCGGCTTGCCGCCACGCTCGACCTTCAGCGTCACCACCGAGCCGGGCCTGGTGTCCGCGATGCGCCCGCGGAGGTCGGCGAAGTTCTCGACCGTCTTGCCGTCGACGGCGACGATCCGGTCACGCGCGCGCAGGCCCGCCTGCGCCGCGGGCGTCCCCTCCTGGACCTCGCCGACGACCGCGCCGGGCTCGGGCGAGCGTCCGACCGCGGGCTCGATCTCTCGCCCTGCGATCCCGAGCCAGCCGCGGACGACCTTGCCGCCCGCCTTGAGCTGACCGATCACCTGCTTCGCCTGATCGATCGGCACCGCGAAGCCGAGGCCGCGACCGATCCCGCCGACCGCGGTGTTGATCCCGATCACCTCGCCGTTCATGTTGAAGAGCGGGCCGCCGCTGCTGCCGGGGGCGATCGACGCGTCGGTCTGGAGGAAGTCGATGTAGCTGTTGGCGTAGAGGCCGAGGCTGCCGCGGCCCTTGGCCGACACGATCCCGGCGGTCGCCGTCTGCTCGAGGCCCATCGGCGAGCCGATCGCCATCACCCAGTCGCCGACCGCAAGCGCGCCGCTGTTGCCGAGCGCCGCCGGGCGCAGCCCAGACGCGCCCTCGAGCTGGATCAGCGCGATGTCGGTGTATGGGTCGGTCCCGAGGACCTTGGCGACGAACATGCGGCCGTCGTGGAGCTTGACCTCGAGGCGGTCGGCGCCGTCGACCACGTGGTGGTTCGTCAGCACCAGGCCCTCGGCGGTCAGCACGAAGCCCGAGCCGATCCCCGCCTGGGGTTGGGGCTCCATCGGGCCGATGTCGAAGGGGAGCATCCGCGGATCGATCCCCTCGAGCGGGAAGCGGGCCTTCTTCCCGAACGCGCGGATGTTCACCACCGAGGGCGCGAGCTCCTTGACCAGCGGCGCGAGGCTGCGGCGCGGGTCGAAGTCGCCGGCCACCACCGGCGCGCCGGTGCCCTCGCGCCACAGCTTCTCGCCGGCCGCTTCGGCCTCGCCGGAGCAGCCGATCACCGCTGCGACGGCACCGAGCCCAGAGATCCCGAGGTACGCGAGGAGCGCCCCAGACGAGCGGAGGCGCCGGGTGCGGAGTGTCTTGGTCATGCCCGAGCAACCGGCGTCGGAGTCGGGCTATTCCCGCCCGCCTCCTCCTCCTGGAAGCCCATGCGGTAGAGCTCCGCGTAGAGGCCGCCGCGGGCGAGGAGCGTCTCGTGGTCGCCCTGCTCGGCGATCTGCCCGGCCTGGAGCACGATGATCTTGTCGGCGCGTCGGATCGTGCTCAGCCTGTGGGCGATCACCACCACGCTGCGCCCGCCGAGGAGGCGCTCGATCGCCGCCTGGACCTTGTGCTCGGTCATGCTGTCGACGCTCGCCGTCGCCTCGTCGAGGATCAGCAGCGTCGGCTGGCGCGCGGCCACCCGCGCGAACGCGAGGAGCTGCGCCTCGCCGGCCGAGAGGTTGCGGCCGCGCTCGCCGACCACGAAGTCGAGGCCGCCGCGCTCCTGCACGAACTCCCACGCCTGCACCGTGCGCAGCGCCGCCTCGAGGCGCGCCGGGTCGGTGGCGAGCGCCGCTTCGCCGAGGCTGACGTTGAAGGCGACGGAGTCGTTGAAGAGGAAGACGTCCTGCTGGACCATCAGCACGTGGCTGCGGAGGCGGTCGGGCGCGACCTCGCCGACCTCGAGGGGCCCGCCGGGCGTCTGCAGGGCGACGCTCCCCGCGTAGCCGTCGTAGGTGCGGGTCAAGATCCGCCCGAGGCTCGTCTTCCCGGAGCCCGTGCGGCCGACCACGGCGACGACCTCGCCCGGCCCCACGTCGAAGTCGATCCCCTTGAGCACCTCCGGGCCGCCCTCGCGGTAGGAGAAGCGCAGCCCGCGGACCTTCACCCCGCCGGTCCAGCCCGCGAGCGGGTCCGCGGCGCCCGGCGCGCTGCGGGTCTCCGCCGGCTCGTCGAGGAGCCCGTAGATCCGCTCGAGCGAGGCGACCGCGCGCTGGATCGTCGCGAGCTTGGCCGAGAACTCGCGGATCGGCACGAAGACCCGCTGCAGGTAGTCGATGAACGCGAAGAGCAGCCCGAGCGTCACCCCGCTGCGCGCGACGTCCTCGAAGAGATAGGGCGCCGCGAAGTAGATCAGCAGCGCGATGCACATCGCGCTGATGCCGTCCATGATCGAGTAGAGCCCCGCGTCGTACCAGTTGGCCTGCTTCGTCGCGCGGAGGAAGCGGTCACCGAGGCGCTCGTACTCCGCGACCGCCGCGCGCTCGCGGCGGAAGAGCTGGACCACCGTCACCCCCGCGAGCTGCTCGGCGAGGTAGCCGCTCTGCACCGCCTGCGCGCGCCGGATCTCGAGCTGGAGCGAGCGCAGCCGCGCCGAGAAGTGCCGCACCGTCAGCGCCAGCAGCGGCGCGGCCGCCAGCGACACCAGGGTCAGCCGCCAGTCGAGCACAAACATCGCCGCGATGATCGAGAGGATCACCGCCACGTCGGTCAGCACCGTGAAG
>CAZMML010000691.1:0-3019 GCA_964567335.1 uncultured Nannocystis sp.
CTGGATGATCGCCGCCACGCGGTCCTCGATCGTCTGCGACGCGCGCAGCAGCCGGCGCGCCGACTCGGCCGCCGCCGCGCCGTCGTTCATCCGCGCGTACAGCTCGGTCAAGGCGAGCAGCGTGTCGCGGTCGTCCGGCCGGGCCTGCAGCGCCGCCTCGTAGCAGGCGCGCGCGCGCGGCAGGTCGCCGAGGTGATCGGCGAGCAGGCGCGCGAGGTTGCGGTTCGCGTTGTACAGCGGATCGGGCTGGCTGGTGATGCGGAGCACCTCGCCGTAGATCTCGGCCGCGTCGCCCCACTGGGCGTTGCGCGAGTACAGGTCGGCGAGCAGCAATTGCATCGGCACGTGCGTCGGCCTGTCCCGGAGGACACGCCGCAGCACGCTGATGCCGCCGGCGAGGTTCCCGAGCTCGTCGGCGTAGAGCTCGGCGATCCGCAGCCACAGCGCCCCGGAGCGCTCGGTCGAGCGCGCCGCCTCGGCCGCCTGCGACAGCTTCTCGAGCAGCCGCGTCCCCTGGCCGAGCATCAGCAGCATCTTGTGCAGCATGTCCGCCGCCTCGACGTGGTCGGGGTAGCGCTCGAGCGCCATCTCGAGATCCCGCGTCGCGCCCTGGCTGTCGTCGAGGCGCTGCAGCCGGAGCTTCGCCGTCTCGACCAGCAGCGCCGCCGCCGCCTCGCCCGAGCGCTCGCTGGCCGCGAGCCTCGACTTCGCCGCCACGACCTGCCGGGGGTCGTCGATCAGCGCGGCCACGCGGGCCAGCCCGAGCATCGCCGCCAGGCTCTCCGGGTCGCCCGCGAGCGCCATCTCGTAGGCCTTCGCGGCCCCCTGGAGGCCGCCAGCCCGCTCGAGCGTCTCCCCGAGGCGGGCGTAGTACGCCCCGCTCATCGCCGGATCCTCGCCCTCGACGACGGCGAGCTGCGCGTCGACGCGGCTCAGGAGCTGGTCGTCGCGCGACGACAGCGCGAGACGCTCGAGCCCGACCAGCGCCACGGGGTCGCTCGGCGCGCGCTGCAGCAGCGCCACGTAGGCGCCCCGCACCGTGTCGGCGTCGGCGCCGACCGGGCCCTCGTAGAGCCGGATCAGCTCGCGCAGCCCCGCGATCTTGGCCCCCTCGTCGTTGGCGTGGCGGGCCAGCTTCGCCTGCAGCTCGGCGAGCGCGCGCCCCAGGCCCTGCTGGCGGTAGAGCGGGTCGAGCGCCAGCATCGCCGCCAGGTTGCCGGGGTCGCGCTCGAGCACCCGCTCGTACGCCGCGATGGCCCGCTCCGGCTGCACGAGCTGCTCGGCGAAGACCTCGCCGGCGCGCAGCAGCGCCGCGGTCCCCAGCGTCGCCTCGCGCGAGGTCGCGGCCTCCTGGGCGAGGTCCTCGACCACGCCCGGCCACGCCTCGAGCGACGCCCGCACCCGCGCGAGCCCGTCGAGCGCCGGGCGGTAGTCCGGCGCCGCCTGCAGCGCCGCCTGGTACGCCCCGACCGCCCGGGGCGCGTCGCCGAGGTGCTCCTCATAGACCCGACCGACGCGGTACGCGACCTCGGCCCGCACCCGCGCGTCGGAGAGGCCGCGGAGCTCCGTCTCGAGCACCTCGACCAGCTCCGACCAGCGCCCGCCCATCTCGAGCAGCCGCTCGAGCGCGTGGAGCGAGGGCCCGTGCTTCGGGTCGATCTCGATCGCGTTGCGGTAGCAGGCGATCGCCCGCCGCGTGTCGCCGATCCGATCCTCGCAGAGACCGCCCATCGTGTGCAGCAGCGCCACGGCGGCCTTCCCCGGCGGCGTGATCGTCAGCTCGCGCTCGTACACGCTGAGGAGGTCCTCCCATCGACCTGTCCGATGGTACAGGCGT
Organism: uncultured Nannocystis sp.; assembly: GCA_964567335.1. Taxonomy (GTDB): domain Bacteria; phylum Myxococcota_A; class Polyangia; order Nannocystales; family Nannocystaceae; genus Nannocystis. The sequence goes on from CAZMML010000691.1 coordinate 1,838, forward strand.
CCGATGCTCGCCAGCGCCGGCGCGTACTTCGGGTCGATCTCGAGGACCCGCCGCAGGCGGACCAGCGCGCCGCTCGGGTCGTCGAGCTTCTCGTCGATCACCTCGCCGGCGCGGTGCAGAAGCTGGACGACGCGGCCCTTGTCCGAGGTCTTGCTCGCCTCCATCTCGAGCGCCTCGACGAGCTCCTTGTAGCGGCCTGCCAGCTCGCAGACCCGCTGCAGCGAGTGGATCGCCCCGAGGTGGTCGCGGTTGATCTTCAGCACCCGTCGGTAGGTGTGCGCCGCCTGCACCGGCTCGCGCAGGTAGTCGGCGTAGAGGTCCGCGATCCGCATCAGGTACGCGATCCTGCGATCGTCCTCGTCGGTCGCGTCGATGCCCCGCTCGAGCAGCTCGATCAGCTCGTGGTGGCGGCCGGCGTCGGCGAAGAGCCGCGAGAGCGCCTTGAAGGAGGTCGCCAGCCCCGGATGCAGCGTCAGCGCTCGGCCGTGGAACTCGATCGCCCGCTCAGGGTCGCTGAAGTGCGCCTCGTAGAGGTCGGCCATCTTCGCGTAGGCCGCCGCCGCCCGGCGGGCGTCGGTCACCGCCTCGGCCTCCGCGTGCAGCATGTGGATCAGGCGCTCCCACTGCTTGCGCCGGGTCAGCAGCTTCGACAGCGCGCGCAGGCTCGGCCGGTAGGTCGGCTCGATGCGCAGCGCCGCCTCGTACCAGCGCATCGCCTCCTCCTCGTTGTGGAGCTTGTTCTCCACGAGGTCGCCGATCTGGTAGAGCACGCTGATCTTCTCCGAGGGCAGATCGAGCAGGTCGACCAGCGTCTGCAGCGTCTTCACCATCGCGTCGTAGCGCTCCGCCGCCTCGTAGAGCCGGATCAGCTCCTCGAGGACCAGGCGGTAGCGCGGGCTCTCCGAGACCGAGCGCTCGAGCGCCGCGATCGCCTTGTCGCGCGCGCCGAGCCGCTCGGAGTGGACGCGGGCGATCCGGTAGTAGCTCATCGCCCGGACCTCGGGGTCGCTGATCTGCTGCGCCTCGCGCTCGAGCGCGCTGATCAGCTCCCGCCAGCGCCCCTGCGCGTGGTGCAGCCGCTTGAGCGCCGCGAACGCGCCCGGCGTCTGCGGGTCGAGGTCGAGCGCCGTCTCGAGCAGCTCGACCGCCGCGCCGGTGCTCGTGAGCCGGAGCTCGCTCAGG
>CAZMML010000692.1:0-3016 GCA_964567335.1 uncultured Nannocystis sp.
TGTGGGTCCTCGCCGACCCCCTCGGGCTCGTCGCGCTGGGCCTCCACGACGCCGACCTCGCCCGCGCCTTCGTCGCACACCTCGGCGACCGGCCCTTCCCGCGCTGGCTCTTCCTCAACAACCATGGCGCGGCGCTCTACCGGGCGGGAGACGCCAGCGGCGCCGAGCTCGCCTACAGACAGGCGCTGGCGGTCCTCGATGATGTCCAGGAGAAGGCGCCAGTCGAGAGGATCTCGACCCAGGCCAACCTGGCGCTACTCCTCCTCACCAACGGCCGTCCGGACGCCGCAGCGGACGAATTGCGCGACGTTCTCGCCCGCGCGAGCGCTCTCCTCGGCCCCAACCACCCGCGGGTCGTCTACCTGCTGGAGCTCCTGGTGCATTGCCTCGACGAGGCTGGCCGAGCCAGCGAGGCGCTCTCTCTCGTCGAGTCCAGCCTCGGCCGGATCGACGCCACCTCGACCCACGTCCACGCGACGTACCACGCCCTCATGGCCATTCTGCGCCTGGCCACACGCGACTACGCGCGCGCGCGGGATCGTGCGGAGCGCGCGCTCGCCTTCGTCGAGGTCGAATTCCCCGACGACTACATCCGGACCGTCGCGCTCCAGATCCGCGGGATCGCCCGCATCGGCCTTGGCGAGGTCGAGCCGGGCCTCGCAGACGCGCGCGCGGCCTTGACTCTCGAGGAGGCGCGCCTCGGCGCCGAGCACGAGCACGTCGGTCACGCACACTGGTGGCTCGGCACCGCGCTGATGCGCGCGGGACGCCGCGACGAGGCGATCGCCGAGCTCGAGCACGCGAACGCGATCTACGCCACCCAGGGGAGTCTGGCCGCCGCGCTGATGGGCCGCCAGTCGTACCGCCTGATCGAACTCCTCCTCGCGGAGGGCGACCGTCCACGCGCCGCCGCAGCGATCGAGCGGGCGCTCACGGCCCAGGACCAGGCTGGCTTCGCCGCCGACAACGTCCACCGGGCGCGGATCCTCAAGCTGCGCGGCGACCTCGCCGCCGCGCGCGGCGACCTCGCCGCCGCGCTCCGTGACTACGAACCGGCCTGCGGGGCCCTCTCTCGCGTCCACGCCGCCGACGACCCAACCCTCGCGGAGTGCCGCCTCGCCTGGGCGCGGGCGCTCGGCGACGCGCCCCGCGCCCGCGAGCTCCGCGCGGCCGCCCGGCCCGCGGACCTGGCTTCTCCGCCGAGGCGGCCGCGGCCGCCGACTAGGCACGGGGTCCCCGCTGCGTCCCATCTTCGCCGCCGCTGCCGCGGCCCAAGTGCCGGCGTCGGCACGAGCGGCGCTCCCACCGCAAGCGGTCGAGAAATTTCTCGCGTGGCGGTGAAGAGAAGCGCCGCCGGTCGCGACTCCCTGGACGAGGCCCACGCGGCCCGAGCGAGTCAACGATGTCCAAGCCCACCCCCGTCTCCTCCGTCTGTTCCCTCTTCGTCGCGCTGTCTCTGCCCCTCGTCGGCTGCGACCCCCTCGACGCCGAGCTCCCGGGCGACGCCCTCGAGGACGCCCCCGCCGCCAGCGCCCTCGCCCGGCTGAGCGCCGACTTCCAGGTCCTCGACGCCGCTGGCGTCGGCCCCGCCGAGAGCGCCGACGACGCCCGCGAGCTCGTGACCGGCGCGGACGCCGTGGGCATCGACCTGAGTCGGCTCGACGGCGCCGCGCTCGCCGACTACCGGCCGCTCTCCCGCGCGGCGATGGAGCTCGGCGTGCCGCTGATCGTCGAGCACGTCCGCGACCCGGAGGCGCTCGCCGAGCTGATCGGCGTCGGCGTCGAGGCCGACGTCGCGGTGATCACCTCCCTCGGGCCGAGTCGCTACCACGTGCGCGTGTACGGCGGCGGCGGCGGGATGGAGGCCCGCTTCGAGAGCGCAGACGGCGAGGTGAGCGCCGCCCAGTGGAGCGCGGACACCGTCTCGCTCGCCGTCGAGGAGATCGGCGAGACCCTGCGGCGTCAGGCCGCGACGCACCTCCACGCGCTCCTCACGCCCGCGCTCGTCCCCGAGAACGGCTACCTCTACTACGACTTCGACACGGCCGAGGAGTCCTTCTCGCCGACCTCCGGGCAGACCGCGACCCTGAGCATGGACTTCGAGGCCGAGCTCGCCCTCGACTCCGACCGCGGCAAGAAGGTCGTCTTCTTCCGGCCCATCGGCTCCGGCCAGCACCCCGGCACCCTGATCTCCGACAGCAGCTCGAACCGCGGCTACTACCAGGAGTCGCAGGAGGTCTCGCTCGCGCCGAACAACGCCAGCGTGTCGCTCTACGCCCACGCGCCGTCCACCGCCAACGCCAGCACCACCTACACCTCGTCGACCGGGTGGACCATCGGCACCGAGAGCGGCTACCCCATGCTCGGCTACAGCTCGAGCAACGAGACCTCGACCACGTTGACCGACTTCTCGATGGTCAACAACACCTCCGGCTCCACCGCCTCGTGGACCTTCTCCATGAGCTCGAGCTGGAGCAGCATGTTCTATCAAAACGCCTTCGAGAAGTGCAAGGTGAAGTCGCTCCCGAACCTCGCCAAGTCCAACCTCAACCCCGAGTACGAGGCCCTCTACCGCACCGACGACAGCTTCACCAGCAGCGTCACCTTCACGTTCACCAAGGAGACCCTGCTCCGACGGATCTGGCGCGGCGGCGACATCATCACGTGCAAGAAGTACTCGGACCTGTGGACCCTCACCCGCAGCCGCGCCGTCTCGATCAACTTCGGCGCGGTCTGACGACCAGGCCTCGAGGCTTCCTCCCTCCGAGGATGGGAGGATCCCGACGCCCTGCGCGCCGCGGGCCGCTGAGTCTTCAGGCGCTCCGGCGCGCGCGACCTGACTTCTTGGCGGAGGCCTTCTTGGCGGGGGCCTTCTTGGCGGGGGGCTTCTTGGCGGGGGCCTTCTTGGCGGGGGCCTTCTTGGCGGGGGCCTTCTTGGCGGGGGCCTTCTGGGCGGGGGCCTTCTTGGCGGAGGCCTTCTTGGCGGAGGCCTTCTTGGCGGAGGCCTTCTTGGCGG
>CAZMML010000693.1:0-3016 GCA_964567335.1 uncultured Nannocystis sp.
CTCGAGGCCGAGCTCGCCCGCAGCGTCGTCGGCCACGAGCACGCGCTCCAGGCGATCGCCCAGCTGATCCGCCGCAACCGCGCGGGCTTCGGCTCGCAGCGCCCGATCGCCGCTGTGCTGCTCCTCGGGCCCAGCGGCGTCGGCAAGACCGAGATCGCCAAGGCCCTCAGCGGCGCCCTCTTCGACCGCCAAGGCGCCCTCGTACGCCTCGACATGAGCGAGTACGCCGAGGCCCACGCCGTCGCCCGGATCGTCGGCGCCCCGCCGGGCTACGTCGGCCACGAGCAGGGCGGCGCGCTCACCGATCCCCTGCGCGCCCAGCCGCACTGCGTCGTCCTCCTCGACGAGATCGAGAAGGCCCACCGCGACGTCCACCAGCTCCTCCTCCAGGTCCTCGACGAGGGGCGCCTCACCGACGGCCGCGGGCGCACGATCGACTTCCGCTACGCCGCCATCATCATGACCTCCAACCTCGGCGCCGACTGCCTCGCCGAGGGCGGCGCCCGCCTCGACGAGGACAAGACGCTCGCGGCCGCCCGCGCCGCCTTCCCCGTCGAGCTGTGGAACCGGATCGAGGCGCCGCTGGTCCTCCACCCGCTCGGCGACGACGAGCTGGCCAAGATCTGCGGCCGCCTCGTCAAGGCCTCGAGCGACCGTCTCCTGCGCGAGCGCGGGATCCGCTACCGCCTCACCGGCGCCGCCACCCGCCACGTCGTCGCCGCTTGCGGACGTGACCTGACCCTCGGCGCGAGGCCTTTGCGACATGTCCTCACGCGCAGCGTCGAGGCCACCCTCGCCGACGCGATCCTCCGCGGACAGGTCCGCGCCGGCATGCTCGTCGACGTCGACGTCGCCAGCGGCGAGCTCGTCCTCCGACCCGGCCGGGCATGACCCGGCCCCGCGCGGCGCGCGCATCCGCCCCCCCGGGACGCCCCAGCCCGAAGACGCGCCCAGGGCCGCCCGGCCGCCCGGCCTTTTGCCCCTGGTAAGGGCCGGGCAGGCCGGATATTTTGGCGCCGTGTTCTCCGCGCTGATCATCGACGCCGACGGCAAGACCCCGACCTCCATCAAGAACATCCTCGCCCCTTACGGCTTCGAGTTCACGATCACCGAGAACGGCCCCGAGGCGGTGAACGTCGCGCGTCAGGCCGCGCCCGACGTCATCTTCTTGCGCGCCGAGCTCCCGCTGACCTCCGGCTTCTCGGTCTGCAACCGCCTCCGCCGCCACGACGACACGCGCAAGATCCCGCTGATCATGTACTCGTCCAACGTCAGCGAGGACGTGTTCGAGCAGCACCGCAACCTCAAGACGCACGCCGACGACTACCTCCGGCTCCCCCTCGACCCCGAGCGCCTGCTCGGCGCGATCCGCCTCTTCTTGACGCTCCCCGAGCCGAGCCGGACCCAGCCGCCGCCGCCGCCGCCGCCCTCCGAGCGCTCCGGGGCGATGAAGGTCGCCAAGCCCAAGGCTCCGGCCCAGCGCCTCGACGTCGAGCGCGCCGAGGCCCCCCCGCCGCCGCGCCCCGTCGAGCCCGTCAAGCAGTTCGAGCAGGACTTCTCCGACAAGTTCCGCGCCCTCCAGGATGAGCCCTCCGCCGTGACCCCCGCGCCCACCCCGAGCGGCCCCCACGCCGCAGCGCCGCCCGACTCCGAGGCCTCGGACGCCAACGTCGCCGCCGGCGGCTTCAAGGCCCAGCGGGAGGTCCTCCAGCTCAAGAGCCAGCTCAACGCCAAGAACCGCGAGCTGCTCGCCCTGCGCGACGACCTCGAGGCTCGCGAACGCACGATCCTCGACGCCAAGCGGCAGCAGCGCGAGCTCCAGGCCCAGATCGCCGAGCTCGAGACACAGACCCTCCAGGCTCAGGACGAGATCCTCTCCTCGCGCGAGGCCGCCGAGGCCGCCATGCGCGACAAGCAGACCGCGCTCAAGCGCGAGGAGGGCCTCAAGACCCGCCTCGAGGTCACCACCAAGAAGCTCAAGGACCTCGAGACCGAGTTCTCCGGCTTCCGCACCCAGGCCGGCCTCGAGCGCGACAAGGCCGCCGCCGCCCTCACCGAGGTCCAGCAGCGGATCGCCCTCCAATCCAGCCTGATCACCGACCTCGAGGCCGAGCGCGACGGCGTGATCGCCCAGCTCGGCGCCGCCAACCAGCGGATCGCCAGCCTCGAGGGCACCCTCTCGGCCGCCCGCACCGCGATCGCCGACCTCGAGCAGCAGCTCACCGACACCCGCGACGCGTCCGCCCGCGCGCTCGAGAAGGCGCGCGCGGACATGGCGAGCGCGCTCGACGCCGCCGCCGCCGAGCGGACCGCCGCGATCACCTCGCTCGCCCAGCAGCACCAGGCCGAGATCGACGAGCGCGACGCCGAGTACCGCGCCGCCGAGGCCAAGCTCCAGGGCGAGCTCGCGGCCCTCAAGGCCGCCACCGACGCGGAGCGCGCCCGCCTGCTGCAGCAGATCGCCGAGACCGAGGAGAACGCCCGCCTCCAGATCGACCAGCTCACCCAGACCCTCGCCCAGACCGAGGAGGCCGCCCGCCGCCAGATCGACCAGCTCCAGGGCACGCTGGCCCAGACCGAGGAGACCGCCCGCGCCGAGATCGGCGCGCTGCAGGCCACCCTCGCCGACACCCGCGCCCACGCGGAGGACGCGGCCGCCGAGGCCGCCCGCCGGATCGGCGCCCTCGAGCGCGAGGTCGACGAGCTCGGCGCCCACCTCGACCGCAGCGAGGCCGCCCTCGCCCGCCGCCGCGACGCCGCCGCACGCGCCGAGCAAGCCCTCGCCGTCGCCCTGAAGGTGCTCGCCGAGGGCCAGCCCGAGTGACCTGCCCCTGAGGCCAACCTCGCTTGACCTCCCAGCGCCTCCACGGCGACACCGCCAACCTCAAGAGCAGCCAGGCGCGCGCGCTGCAGCGGCTCGCGGAGCGCCACGTCCCCGCGAGCCGCGTCGTCTCCGCCGTCCTCGCCCGCGACCTCCTCGAGCTCGCCCACGAGCTCGGGCGCCAGCTCGGCCTCT
>CAZMML010000694.1:0-3014 GCA_964567335.1 uncultured Nannocystis sp.
CGCGTCCTCGGCGCCACCCTCATCGACGCGATGCACAGCGTCCGCGACGCTCGCGCCTTCATCTCCGACGTCGCGCCCTCGCTCGGGCTCGTGCGCAGCGGCACGGACTTCGAGGAGATGGCCGCGGAGTTCTCCGACGCGCACGGCCTCTGCTACTCGGGCGCTCGTTCCCAGATCCCGGAAGATCTGGGGACCGCCCGGATCCGACGTCTGTTCGTGGGCCTGCGTGAGCACTGCGACCTGGTCCTGATCGACTGTGGAGGTGGCATCGGCGTCGCGCCCTGCCTCGCGGTTACCAGCGCTGACGCGCTCGTGTGGCCCGTGGCGACGGACCCGACGGCATGCGCAGGCCTCGTCGATGGCGCGCTCGCGGTGGGTCGATGGACAGATCGTTGGCGGGCCTATGCCGCCAGGGTTCTCGACAAACAAGCGATCGCGCGCCGCCGCGCGGAGGACCAGGCTCTCCACCACATCGGCGGGACGCCGGTCGAGACGCTCGAAGAGGGCGACGCCAGCTGGCTCGGTCGCGGTCCGCGCTCGCTCGGGTACGTTATCACCGGGGAGCCGCACTACGCCGGTCGGCTCACGGAGTCTCGGCACCGCACTGACTTGATCGCCCGCGAGATCGCAGCGCGTTACCGGGAGAGGCTCCAACTCTACCACGAAGACATCGGGCTCGCTCCCGGCGTCGCGGGCGACGACTCGAGGCTCGGGGTGCTCACCTCCTGGGTGGATCTGCGAGAGCGGGGCATCCGCGCCCGCAAGCCAATGTTTGAGCTCAGCCCCGCGGACGGCGCGATTGGTTCGACCGCTACCGCTGTGCGCCGCTGCGCCGCGGAGTACGAGGCGCTGGCGAAGACGATCGCCCGGCGCCTCGGCGTCGCAGCCCCCAAGCGCTTGAGCGGGTAGCAGGCCCCCGGGCGGAGGGGCTACACTCCCGGTCCCCATGCCTTCGGTCCTGCTCGAGCCGATCGCCGCCGGCCAGACGCGCTTTCACCTGCAGGGGCTGGCGCCGGACGCACGCGGGGTCGCGTGCGGGCGCGAGACGCTGGTGACCTTCCCGTCGCTCGATCGACTGGTCGCGTTCCTCGGCGCCTACAGCGAGGAGTGCAGCCTCGACGAGCTGATCCCGACGATGACGATCGAGCGGGCGCGGCGCGACGGGGGAGGGCACGCGCTGCTGATGCGCTGCGCGGGCAGCGACAGCTACGCGCTCGATCGCCTCGGGCGCCTCTCGACCGCCGTGCACGGCCAGCTCTTCACCGGCAGCGGCACCGTCTTCGTGCGCTACCGGGATCGCGCCGCGCCCTTCGGCTACGACCTCACCGGCGCCCACGCCGGCGCGAGCCCCGAGGAGGTCGTCGTCGTCGACCACGACTTCCTGGCCCGCTACAGGGCCCAGGATCGCCTCGATCCGGTCGAGCTGATCCAGCGCCTCTCGCTCCGCGCCGTCCCGCTCCCGCTCACGGGCATCGCCGCGGACCCGGGGCTCTGCGGGCTGCACGAGATGGCGCTGGTCCTCGTCGCGCCCGGCATCTCGGACAGGGTGCTCAGCTACCTGTGGAGCAACCAGACCGCGATGGCCGGGGTCCGCGTCGCGCTCGCCGGCGAGCGGCGCGCCAGCCTGCTGCTGCGGCTGCGCCAGCCGAGCGGGGTGATCCTCGACGTCCTGCACGGGATCCCCGGCGTCGAGCTGCTCGCCCCGGTCTCGCCGCGGGCGGCGGTCGAGATCGGGTACCGCCACCCGATCCACCTCGCCTCCGCCTCTTCGTGCCTGCCCGGCGACGAGATGTACCTCTTTCGCGGCCGCTCCGGCCGCGTCGAGCGCCTCGACGGCGCGCCGCAGTTCATCGACGGGATCCACCTCGTCCGCTCCGACATCACCGCTCGGGTCCACGATCCCGGCGACGCGCGCCACACCGCGATCTCGACCCTCAAGGTCGACCTGCGCCTGCGGCCGACCGCCTCCGTCCGAGAGCCGCGCGGCGCGCTGATCCGCTGGGAGCAGGCCGGCCTGCTGCGTCGGCTCGTCTACCTGATCCCGCCGACCGCGCTGGCCGCCGCGCGCCTCGCCGTCCTGCCGCAGGGCATGCTCGTGCTGACCGGCTCCTCGCTCGGCGGCGCGGCCGGGCTCGCGGCCGGCGTCGGCGCGGCCGCGATCATCCCGCTCGGCACCCGGATCGTCGAGGTCGCGCCCGGCGTCCTCGTCCCGGACGGCCTCGAGCTGTGGCCGCACGTCCGCCCGCAGCTCGTCCGCGACCTCCTCGGCCTCGAGGCCGCCGACCACGCCCTGTTCCTCGGGACAGAGGGGCACCCCTTGCGCCTCCGCCCCGATCACCTCGCCCCGCTCGACGCCGCCGTGCTGAGCAAGCTCGAGCTGGCGATGTTGGAGGCCGCGCCGGCGCCCGAGGCTCCGCCCGGACCGGCGTCGCTGCGCAACGAGCAGCTCGGCCGCTTCGCGCTCTGGGGCTTCGGCGGGACCCCCGATGTGGGCGAGCCGAGCGGCCTCCCGGAGCTGCCGCCGGGGCAGGACTCGTGAGCCGGACCTTCGACCAGCTCTGCGCCCGCTTCGTCGTCCCCTTGCTCGGGGGCGGCGAGGTGCACATCGACGCCCCCGTGCGGCCGGGCGACCTCCGGGCGATGACCGCGGAGCTGCGCCAGCGGCCGGGCGAGCTGATCCTGCTGCGGCAGCAGCGGGCCGAGCAGCTCGTCGCGGCGGCGGCGCTCGGCGATCCCGACGCCGAGGAGCTCGCGCTGTGGGCCGCGCTGCACAACATCCGCGCGCTCGAGCACCCCGAGCGCGAGCGCGTGTGGGCGCGGCAGGCGACCTGGCGCCGCGTCGAGCAGGCCGCCCGCTACTGGCTCGCGCTGAGCCGTCCGAGCGGCTTCGACGCCGCGCTCGCGCACCACGTCGCGGTCGCCGCCTTCGTCGACCTGACGCGACGCGATCAGCTCCTCAGCGCCGCCGACGGCGAGCTCCGCTTCGTCGGCCAGGAGATCCCGCGGAGGCGCCT
>CAZMML010000695.1:0-3012 GCA_964567335.1 uncultured Nannocystis sp.
GCCGCGCCGGCAGCGGCCACGCCAGCGGCGGCCGTGCCGGCAGCGGACTCGCCAAACTCCCCCGCCTCGCCGGCCCCAGCCGCGCCAGCGCCCGCGGCGGCCGCCGCCGCTGCGCCCGCGCCCGCGCCCGCGGCGGCGCCCCCGGCGTCTGCGGCCCCCGAGTAGAAGAAGGACGGCGTGGGGACGGAGATCGCGGCCGAGATCGCCTTCCACGGCGCGATGGAAGCGTACTACGCCTACAACACCAACCGGCCGAGCAACGACGTCACCAATTGGCGCTGGTACGACCACCGACACAACACCTTCGGCCTGCAGGGCCTTTGGTTCGTGCCGGAGTGGTCGATCGGTCCGGTGAAGGGCCACTTCCAGCTCCAACTCGGCGTGCTCGCCGAGCTCTTCTGGTACAGCGAGCGGAGCATCGAGGAGGATCTGCTGTGGCGCCTGCTGCAGGAGGCGACGATGGAGTGGGTCTCGCCGTGGAAGCGGCTCTCGATCGAGGGCGGGATCTTCAACGTGCCTTTCGGACCGGAGTGGAACCTCGCCTTCCGCAACTGGAACTGGTCGACGGGGAACCTCTTCGCCTTGATGCCCTACCAGATCACGGGCTTCCGCGCGAACTTCGACCTCGGGCGCGGCTTCGTCGGCCGGATCGGCGTCTACAACGGCTGGGACCGGATCGTCCAGGACAACAACAAGCAGAAGGCCATGATGGCCTCCTTCGAGTGGACCGATCCGAAGGACGAGGAGAACTACTTCGTCATCAACTACATGGTCGGCAACGAGCGCTACCTCGACGACGCGCGCGGCCGGACCCCGCGCCACACCTTCGACGTGTACGGTCAGTGGCACATGGCCAAGCCCTTCTCGCTGCGGCTGTGGACCTTCTCCGGCTTCGAGAAGAAGCAGCAGGCGATCGACGGCTGGCTCGGGCTCTCGGCCTTCGCCAAGATCGACCCGGTGTGGTGGCTCAGCATCGCGCCGCGCGGCGACTACGTGTACACGCGGGCGGACACCGAGAACCTCTTCCACAGCGACATCGTCGAGGGCCCGGGCATGCACACGGCGGTCGCCTCGGGGACGCTGACGCTCGACTTCCACCCGAGCAACAACGTCTCGTTCCGCCTCGAGGGGCGGCACGACGCGGCGAACTTCAACCTCTTCTACCGCGGCAACGTGGCGCTCTCGGACCCGGACGACCCGAGGAGCTTCATCACCAACGCGCGCCAGCAGACGACGATCCTCGCCGGTATGACGACCTGGTTCTGATGTCCGGAGCGATCCTCCTCTGGCAGTCGCCGCCCTGTTGGGGCCTCCCGAGCGGCAGCCCCTTCTGCATCAAGCTCGAGGCCTGGCTGCGGATGGCCGGCCTCGCGTATGAGGCGCGGGTCATCGACGGCTTGCCGCGCTCCCCGACCCGCAAGATCCCCTACGTCGACCTCCCCGACGGTCGCCTCCTCGCGGACTCGGGCGTCATCATCGACACCCTCGGCGCCGAGCGCGACGTCCCGCTCGACCGCGGCCTCGACGCGCGCGCGCGGGGCCTCGCGGTCGCGGTCACTCGCCTGCTCGAGGACCACCTCTACTGGGCGATCGCCTGGGACCGCTGGGTCCCGCCGGCCCACTGGCGGCAGACACGGGTCGCGTACTTCGGCGGCATGCCGGGCCCCTTGCCCTGGATCGTGCCGCCGCTCGCCCGTCGCGGGGTGCTCCGCGCGCTGCAAGGCCAGGGCTTCGGCCGACTGGGCGAGGCGGCGCTCCTCGCCCGCGTCGCGCGCGACCTCGACGCCGCGGTCGCGCTGCTCGGCGATCAGGAGCACCTGCTCGGGCGTCCGGCGGCGATCGACGCGACGCTCTACGCCTTCCTCGCGAGCGCGCTGCGGCCGCCCTTCGGCGGGCCCGTGCAGGCGGCGGTCGCCGCGCGCCCGAGCCTCGTCGCCCTCTGCGACCGCTTCGAGCGCCGCTGGTTCCCGGAGCTCACTGCACGGTGAAGCTCGGCGAGGCGCCCGTGATCGGGGAGATCACGCCGCCGAGCGACTTCGCGTCGCCGAAGTAGACGATCCGGTAGCTGCCGGGGGCGGCGTCGGCGGGCACCTCCCACTCGAGGTCGACCTCGGAGCGCGGGCTGAGGGCGCCGCCGACGCGGCGCCAGCGGAAGCGCGTCTCGGGGTCCCAGTCGCGCGCGACGACCGACCACGACCCGCCCTCGTCGCGTTGCACCTCCATGTAGCCGGTCCCGCGGCGCAGGTTGTTCCGCGGGTGCGCGCCGCGGAAGGTGACGAGGACGTGGTCGCCGGGGGCGGCGGCCGGGGGCGGCGGGACGACGACGTCGCCGAACTTCTCGAAGGGGCAGAGCAGCGCGTCGGGGAGCGCGCAGGGCGAGTCGGCGACGACGCCGGGCACGTTGATGATCTGGTCGTCGGAGAGATCGAGCGGCTCGCCGGTGCCCTCGGCGGGGGCGCCGGCGGCGAGCGCCTCGGCGACGGCGCTGAAGTTCTGCTGCCAGGCCGCGAGGGTCCAGGGCCCGAACTGGGTAAACGCCCCCTCGTAGTGCTGCGCCTTGTACTCCTCGCGGGTGGCGACGTAGCTCGAGTAGCCGTTCGAGAGGCCGGCGATCACGGCCCGGGTGACGCCGGTCCCCGCGAGCGCGGCGAGGACCGTCTCGCGCAGGCGGCGGCCGGAGATCGTGGTGACCTCGAAGGGCGCGGGCAAGACCGCGAGCCCGCCGATCCGCAGCACCTGGGCGGGCAGGATCGTCGGCGACCAGGGGAAGGGGAGCATGCGCCCGACCGGCAGCAGGATCGTCTTCTCCTCGTGGCACGCCTGGTCCTCGGGGACGAGCGTCACCTTGGGCAGGTCGCCATAGACGATCCCCTCCTCGATGAAGGCGACCGCGACCCCGTCCTCTGCGCCGGCGGCGATCGAGAAGCCGATCGCCGCGCGGCAGGTGTCGTGTTCGCCCTCGCCGGTGAACTCGGGCCGGACGGTGACGCGCTCCATGTCGAAGAAGGCGAG
>CAZMML010000696.1:0-3006 GCA_964567335.1 uncultured Nannocystis sp.
GGAGGTCGGGGTTGGCGGCGAAGCCGGTCCAGGTGCCCCCGGCCGGGAAGACGAGGCGGGCGGTGAAGGCCTGGACGAAGGCGAGGAGGTCGGCGTGGCCGCGCTCGTCGACGCTGACGCTGGCCGGGTCGAGCGCAGGGTTCTCCCGGGCGCGCTGGCTGGTGCCGTCGCGTCGGTCGAGGGAGAGGGGTGTGGTGCGTCTGGACATCAGGTCCCGCGGAACTTGGTGTTGGTGGTGACGAAGCTGCCGTTGCCGGAGTACTGCGGGGTGGCGTCGGGGATCGGGGGGCCCGGGCCCGGGGGTGGCTGCTGGGCGGGGCTCTGGACGGTGAACTTGGCGGTGAACTTGCTGCCGACGAGGAGGACCTTCTTGTCGCCGCTGGCGGTCTTCTGGGCCTTCTGGTCGCCGGCGAGGGCGGAGATCTCGAGGGTGCCGGTGCCGGGGATCGAGTACTGCGGGGTCATGTACATGCAGCCGCGGACGGCGACGGAGCCCTCGTCGCCGTCGATGCAGACCTTCTTGTCGGTGAGGGTCGCGGGGCCGCTGGCGCGGAGGGTGCCCGGCTGGACGACGACGGTCGCCGCGCCGAAGGTCGGCTGGAAGATCGCCTTGTCGCCGTCGATGAGGATGTAGTCGGCCATGGGTCAGGCGAGCGGGGTGAGGGCCTCGTTCAGGTAGAAGGGGAACACGAGGTTGTAGCGGGAGTTGGTGCCGGGGATCCCGTAGGTCAGGCGCACGCGCAGGACGCTGGGGTCGCCCGGCTCGGGGTCGACGTCGACCTCGTGGAGGATCACGCGCGGCTCGTGGCGCAGGACGGCGTCGCGGATCTTGGCGCCGATGAGGCCGACGGCGTTGTGGTCGGACTCCTCGAAGAGGAGGGCGTCGAGGTCGCAGCCGAAGGCGTCGGTCAGCGGGCGCTCGCCGGGGCGGGTGGCGAGGAGGAGGAGGAGCGACTGCTGGACCTTCTCGACGTCGGCGGTGACGACGACCTCGACGCCGCCGGGCCCGAAGGTCGGGGGGAAGCTCCAGCCGCTGCCGAGGAAGGATCGTGGTGGGTTCGCGGTGGCCATGGCTACTGCACGTCGACGGCGCTGCCCTTGATCTGGACCTTGCCCTTGGCGTCGATCGAGAAGTCGCCGGCGCTCTCGATCTTCACGCCCTTGGAGTCCATGGTGATCTTGTTGCCGTGCTGGTCGGTGAGGGTGATCGACTCGGCGTCGTCGTCGAGGACGACGCAGTTGCCCTTGGGGGTCTTGAGGGTGACGCTCGCCTTCTTGTCGTCGAAGGCGAGGGCGATGCCGGAGCGGGTGACGAGCGCGCGGTGGTCGTTGTCCTCGGTGAGCTCGTCGACCGGCGCGGGGGAGGGGTTCTTGCTGCTGTAGAGCGAGCCGAGGACGATCGGGTGGCGCGGGTCGTCGGCGAGGAAGCCGAGGACGACCTCGTCGCCGACCTCGGGCCAGAAGGCGAAGCCGCGGCTCTTGCCGGCGTCCGGGCGGGCGACGCGGGCGAGCAGGGTCTCGTCGTCCTTGAGGCCGGGGAGCTTCACCTTGACGCGGAACTCCTTGTCCGGGTCGTCGTGGATGCTGGCGATCGTGGCGAGCTGGATGCCGGCGACGGGCGGGAGGAGGCCGCCGGCCGGGGGGGCGGCGAGCGCCTGGGCGGTGTGGGCGAAGCCCTCGGGGCTGAGGCCGATCTTGAGCTCGGTGCGCCAGCCCTTGGAGTCGACGCGGTGGGTGACGCCGGAGAGCAGGAGGTCGCCGGCGAAGCGGGAGCTGGCGCCCTCGAGCTTGATCGTGTCGTAGGGCCGGAGCCCGGGGCGGCCGTCGAGGAGGATCGTGCCGCGGACGAGCGCGAGGCGGGCGCGCGCGAGGCGGGCGTCGCTCCAGGCCTTGAGCTCGTCCTGGCTCAGCGGGACGGGGTGGAAGAGGGTGTCGCCGGGGCCGCCGAGCTTCTTGGCGGAGGCGGCGGGGTCGACGTCGCTGGCGCCGATCTTGAGCTCGGTGGCGTCGGTCGGGGCGGTCGGCTTCTGCCCCTCGGGATCCCAGGCGACGCCCTGGTAGCCGCTGCGCTGGGCGGCGGCGTCGACGGTGAGGTCGACGTTCAAGATCCGGTCGAGGCAGAGGTCGATGGTGGCGGCGGCGCTGTCGCCGAGCTTCATGGCGCGGACCGAGACCTTGTCGGTGAGGACGACGACCTGGCCGCTCACGTCGGCGCGCGAGACGAGGAAGTCCCAGTCGGAGGCGTTGTACTGGACGAGCTCCTTGTGCTTGGCGGCGGTGTCGTCGAGGGTGCCGACGTCGAGGCCGGCGTCGCTGATCAGCTTGCGGAGGACGTCGCTGTCGGGCTGGTCGCGGAAGACGGCGCTGCGCCGGGTGCGGGTGAGGGCGATCGCGGGGTGCTTGAGCTCGACGCGGAGCTCGACGCCGTCCTCGCGGGCGCTGTGGCTGTGGCGGACGACGAGGCCCCCGAAGACCTTGGCGTCCTCGCCGCCCTCGCGGCGGAGCGCGATCTCGACCTTGGCCCCGGGCTCGAAGTGGGCGGCCTCGCTGAGCTTGTGCTGGCGGGCCTCGGGGCTCTGGTCGAGGAGGCGCAGGTCGGCCTCGGGGATCCGGTCGAGCTCGCTGCGGACCTCGAGCTCGAGGACGCCGACCTCGGGGCCGAGCTTCTTGCCGCCGCAGGTGATCGTGACGACGACGGCGCTCACGTCAGCGGCGCTCCCGCGGGGCGAAGGGGGGGAAGAAGAGCTCCTGGCCGGGGCGGAGCTCGCGGAGGCCGTCGAGGCCGTTGACCTGGGCGACGCGGACGTGGTGGGCGGGCGAGCCGTAGATCTCGCGGCAGAGCGCGGGGAGGGTGTCGCCGCTGCGGACGACGCGGCGGTGGGTGAGGTCCGGAGAGGAGAGGCGGAGCTCCTTCTGCTTGACGCTGGGGTCGACGGTCTCGAAGAAGGTGGCGGTGATCTGGGCGCGCAGCGGGGCGCCGTCGCGTTCGAAGGCGGTGTACGCGAT
>CAZMML010000697.1:0-3002 GCA_964567335.1 uncultured Nannocystis sp.
GGCCGACTTCGTCGCACCGATACGCCGCGGCGTCAACCGGTCTCTTGCACATGCACAGAGACCCCCTTGTTCGACCGACAGCGCGCTCCTCAGGCCCGTCCCGCCGCGCCCGCGGGCGCCCTACTTGACCGCGCCCGCGAGCCACTTGTTCAGGAACACCGCGCTCTTGTCCCAGCCCTCGCGGAGCTGCTTCTCCGCCGAGCTCTCGATCAGCCCGCCGATGCCGAAGATCTTGGCCTCGATCAGGATCTCCGCGACCCGTCGGACCTTGCCGGCGCCGATCGGCTCGACGCGCACGGTGCCCTCGGTGCGCAGCTTGTCGGCGAGCACGCTGGGCGTCGTCTTCCACCGCCACAGGGGGTGCTCCGACTTCTGCATCGAGCCCTCCTCCGTGTAACGGAAGTTCGACCCGAGCAGCTTCGCCACCGGGCCGGGCGCGTCCATCCGCGGCGCCGCGACGACCTTGCGGGAGATCGTCGTGTCCGTCTCGTTCTGCTCGAGGATCTTGAACTCCGCGAAGTTCAGGTGCTCCAGGTAGAGCTTGGTGTTGAACTCCTTGTCGACGAAGATCCGCCAGAAGGTGCCCTCGTCGCAGCCTATCTCGTGTGTGACCGTGAACTTGCCCATGCGAAGCCCTCGCCCGAGGCACTACCGCGGCGGCGTCCGCCTGTCGAGTCGGCCGCCGCCGCCGCGCGCGAGCGCGAGCCCCCGCTCAGTACACGGACACGAAGGGGACCGCCGTCGGCAGCTCGTCGTCGCCGACGTCGGTCTTGCTCCCGAGCCCGAGCTGCCCGTGGTCGTTCGCGCCCCAGCAGCGGACCTTCCCGGTCACCAGGCGCGCGCACGCGTGGTCCGCACCGAGGCGGATCTGCGCCGCGTTGCCGCCGAGCGCGAGGTCCTTGGGCGGCATCTCGGCCGGGCTGTCGCCGATCGTCCCGACCAGCCCCGTCCCGAGCACCCCGCGCTCGTTCGACCCCCAGCAACGCACCTTCCCGCTCGTGAGCAGCGCGCACGTGTTGGCGACCCCGAGGCTCACGGACGACGCCGCTCCGCCGAGGTTGACGCTGACCGGCGGCATCTCGCCCGGCCCGTCGCCCACGTTCGCCACGCCCCCGGAGCCGAGCTGCGCCTCGCTGTTCGCGCCCCAGCAGCGCAGGTTCCCGGACACCAGCACCACGCAAGTGTGGTCGCCGCCGGCGGCGATCTGGGACGCCTCCTCCCCGAGCATGAGCGGCTGCGGCGGCATCTCGCCGGGATCGTCGCCGACGTCCTTCGTGTTCCCGTAGCCGAGCTGCCCCTGGTCGCCCGCGCCCCAGCAGCGCACCTTCCCGCCCGCCATCAGCGCGCAGGTGTGGCGCGCCCCGGCCGCGAGCTGCGTCGCCACCCCGCCGAGCGCCACGTCCGCCGGCGGCATCTCGCCGTCCTCGTCGCCGACGTGCTCCGTCGAGCCGAGCCCGAGCCGCCCCGAGTCGCCGCGGCCCCAGCAGCGCACCTTCCCGTCCGGCAGCAGCGCGCAGGTGTGCTCCGCCCCCGCGACCAGCTGCAGCACCTTCCCGCCGACCATCACCTCCGGGGTCGGCATGTCGAGCGGGCCGTCGCCGAGGATCTTCGTGTGTCCATAGCCGAGCTGCCCGTAGTCGTTCGCGCCCCAGCAGCGCACCTTCCCGCCCGAGAGCAGCCCGCACGTGTGCGCCGCCCCGAGCGCCACCGCCAGCGCCGGTCCGCCCGCCGCCACGTCCGGCAGCGGCAGCTCCTTCGGGTCATCGCCGAGCGCGTTCACGAAGCCGTAGCCGAGCTGACCCGCGTCGTTGGTGCCCCAGCAGCGCGTCTTGCCGCCGCTGAGCACCACGCAGGTGTGCGGCCCGCGGCCGAGCATCAGGTTCACGGTCGTGATCGTGCAGTCCGCCTCGCAGCCGTCGCTCGGCGCCGTCCCGCCGTCGTCGCACGCCTCGACCCCCGCGTGTACCAGCCCGTCCCCGCACGCCGCCGCGATGCAGGTCGACAGGCACGCGTCCGTGTCGTCGTCGTCGCCGTCGTCGCACGCCTCCACCCCTGCGTCGACCACCCCGTCCCCACACGTCGAGCTGACACAGGTCGACAGGCACGCGTCCGTGTCGTCCTCATTCCCGTCGTCGCACGCCTCCACCCCAGCCTGCACCACCCCGTCCCCGCACGTCGCCTCCACGCAAGACGACAGGCACCCGTCGGTGTCGTCCGTGTTCCCGTCGTCGCACTCCTCCACGCCCGCCTGTACGATCCCGTCCCCGCACCCGGCGGCCACGCAGGCGTTGGTGCACGCGTCGGTGTTATCGTCGTTGCCGTCGTCGCACGCCTCCGCCTCGTCGTGGACGATCCCGTCCCCGCAGCGGGCCAGCAGGCAGGTCCCGAGGCACGCGTCGGCGTCGTCCGCGTTGCCGTCGTCGCACTCCTCCACCCCGGCCTGGACCACCCCGTCCCCGCAGCTCGGCGCCGCGCAGGCGTTGGTGCACGCGTCGTTGTTGTCCTCGTTGCCGTCGTCGCACGCCTCCACCCCTGTGCGGACGATCCCGTCGCCGCAGAGCGCCGCCTTGCACGCGCTCGTGCAAGCGTCGTCGTCCTCCATGTCGCCGTCGTCGCACTCCTCCTCCCCCGTACGGGTGATCCCGTCGCCGCAACGCGCCTCCTTGCACGCGCTCGTGCACGCGTCGGTCTCCTCCGCGTTGCCGTCGTCGCACTCCTCGGTCGGCGCGACGACGCCGTCGCCGCAGCTCGCCAGCGCGCACGCGTTCGTGCACGCGTCGGTGTCGTTCTGGTTGCCGTCGTCGCAGCCCTCGCCGGGCCCGACCAGGCCGTCGCCGCAGAACGCGTTGGTGCAGTTCGCCTTGCACGCGTTCATGTCGCCGTTGTCGGCCCCGTCGTCGCACTCCTCGCCGGGGCCGACGTCGCCGTCACCGCAGGTGTTGCTCGTACACTGGGCGTTGCACGGCTGACCCGGGCCGTTGCCCGCCCCGTCGTCGCACGTC
>CAZMML010000698.1:0-3000 GCA_964567335.1 uncultured Nannocystis sp.
CCGCGCGCAAGGCTCAGACCTCGGTCAGCGCGAGGTGGTCGCGGGTGACGATCTCGTCGTAGCCGCAGAAGCCGAGCACGCCGGCGATCTCGCTGCTGTGCTTGCCGGCGAGGCGGCGGCACTCCTCGGCGGAGTAGTTGACCAGGCCGCGCCCGTGGACGCGGCCGGAGCCGTCGCGGATCTCGGCGACGTCGCCGCGGGCGAAGTCGCCTTCGACGCGCACGAGGCCGATCGGCAGGAGCGACGCCTTGCGCTGGTGCAGCGCCGCGATCGCGCCCTCGTTGACGACGAGCGCACCGCGGGCCGCGGAGCCGCTGGTGATCTGGCGCCGGTGCGCCGAGCGGCGCGTGGTCGGGGGGAGGTAGGTGCCGCGGTCCTCGCCGCCGAGCGCGGCGACCAGCGCGCCGGGCAGGTGGCCGCTGGTGATCAGCACGCCGATCCCGGCGCGGCTGGCGACGCGGGCCGCCTCGAGCTTGCTGGTCATGCCGCCGGTGCCGCCGCTCGAGGTGCCGGCGGTACGGGCGAGCGCCTCGTCGTCGACCAGGGCGACCTCGGCGATCCGCCTGGCGCTCGGGTCGGTGTTCGGGTTGGCGGTGTAGAGGCCGTCGACGTCGGTGAGGATCACCAGCAGGTCGGCGTCGATCGCCGCCGCCACCCGGGCCGAGAGGCCGTCGTTGTCGCCGAACTCGAGCGCCGACGCGGAGGCCCCCTGGGCCCGCCGGTGCTCGACGAGCTCGCGCACGCTGACGCTGTCGTTCTCGTTGAGGATCGGCACCACCCGCAGCTCGAGGAGGCGCATCAGCGTGGTGCGCACGCAGAGCGCGCGGTCGCGGTCGCCGAGGTCCTCCTGGGTCAGGAGCACCTGCGCCGCCTTGACGCCGAGCTGGCCGAAGAGCTGGGTGTAGAGCGCGATCAGGTGGCCCTGGCCGACCGCGGCGCAGGCCTGGCGCAGGCCGAGCGAGTCGGGGCGCCGAGCCAGCCCGAGCACGCGCTGGCCCATGCCGACCGCGCCGCTGCTGACGACGATGACCTCGCGACCCTGCTTGTGGAGGTCGCACACGCCCTCGACGAGGCTCGAGAGGCGCCCGAGCGCGAGCCCGGCGCCCGGGTGGGTGACCACGCCGGTGCCGAGCTTGAGGACGATCCGGCGCGCGGCGCGGACCTCCTGCCGGCCCGCTGAGGTCACTGCACCCGCTCCATGCGGTCGAGGAAGGCGTTGATGTCGATCGGCGGCGGGAGGTCCTTGGCGGCGAACTCGTCGCGGGCGAGCACCGCGTGGGCGCGGGCGTGGTCGTACTCGCCGAGCCGGGCGTCGAGGGTGGCGGCGAAGAAGTAGCGCAGCCCCCGGCGCATGAGGTCGGGCTCGGCCTCGACGTCGGCGAGCAGGGCGTCGCGCGAGGCGGTGATCAGGTCGGACTCCTGCGAGAGCGAGACGAAGGCCTCGAGGTTGTCGAGCGCCTCCTCGAGCTTCGCCGCGACCAGCGGCTCCTTGAAGATCAGCGCCGGGAAGGCCGCCTGCAGCGAGCGGATCGCCGCGCTCGCGCCCTCGGCGTCGAGCACCAGCCGCGCGATCCCGAGGATCGCCGGCACGTGCGCGGGCGCGACCTTCAGCGCCTCGTCGTAGCGGAGGCGGGCGGTCTTGCGGTCGCCGCGCACGCGCGCGACCTCGCCGCGGATGAAGTGCGCCTGCGCCTCCTGGCGCGGGTCGCCGAGCTTCTTGTACTCACCCACGGCCTCGACCGCGTAGCCGTCGGCGCGGTCGAGCTCGCGCTGTTCGAAGGCGATCGCGGCGAGCATCATCGGGATCGCCGGGTCGACGTAGCCGCCCTCGCGCGCGGACAGCAGGAAGGGCTTGGCGGCCGAGCCGGAGAACTCGGACATCTGCACGCTCGCCCACAGGAACGCGAGGTCGGGGGTCAGGTGGTTCTCGGCCGCGAGGGTCGCGAGGTCGTTCTTGAGGATGCCGCCGGCCATCTCGGCGACCTCCTTGTTGGCCGGGCAACGGGCGACGAAGGAGGTCGCGCGGGCGCGGGCGATCCGCGCCTGGAGCGCGAGCGTCGGGTCCTTGACGGCGACCGCGGCGTCGAGGTTGCTGAGCAGCGCCTCGACCGAGACGTCGCCCTTGCCGAGCCCCGTCTCCTCGCTGAAGTCGGTGCGGCGCCTGGGCGGGTCCGCGGGGTCGGCGTCGACCAGGCGCCAGGCGACGCCGCGGATGCACACCGAGAAGTGCAGCGCCGCCAGGTCGGCGCGGGCGGTGGAGATCCAGTGGCGCCCCTCGCTGTCGGCCAGCTCGGCGAGCGCGGCGTCGGCGCTGAGCGCCTTGCCCTCCTTGAGCAGTTCGCTCGCCCGCTCGATCGCCGCCGCGACCGGCTTCGGGGCCGAGGTGCGCGCGACGTCGACCAGGGGCGTGAGCGCGAGCCAGGCGTCCCAGGAGCCCATCGCCACCTGCGCCGACCCAGCCTCCGGCACGCTCGTGGGCCGCCCCTTGCATGCTGTCCCCAGAGACAGAACGAGCGAGAACGTCCACGAAGCGAGGCGGCGGGGCACGGGGACGCAGGGTAGCGCGCGCGGGCTCGCGGAGCCGCGCGCGACGCGTGATGATCTTCACGATCTCGCGCCCTGTAAGGCGCCCCGGGACCGGGACGTTCGGGGTGCGCGGACGTTCCATCCGCCGACAGAGCCCCCGCCGCGGGGCAGCGGAGACCCAGACATGCGACGACCCAACACGACGACCTTCGGCCTGGTGGCGACCCTCCTCTGCGGGGCCGCGGTGTTCTCTTGCAGCCCGGGCGTGGCCGAGGCGCACCGGCCCTGGACCGACTCGGGCTCGCGCGTCGCGCCCTACGGACAGGAGGTCTCGGTGACCCTCGAGAGCCCCTCGGGCGGGTCGCTGCCGACCTACTACCACGGCGGCTCGGTCTACATCGCCGGGCAGCTCGGCGAGCGCTACAACATCCGCGTCCAGAACCACTCGGGCGAGCGCGTCGAGACGGTGGTCAC
>CAZMML010000699.1:0-2997 GCA_964567335.1 uncultured Nannocystis sp.
GGTGAGCCAGCCCTGGTCGACCCCGCAGCCGCCGTAGTTGGAGTTGCTGAAGAAGCGGCGGCCGGCGTTGTTCGGTCCGTCGCCGAGGATCGAGTAGAAGTTGAAGGGGCCGGCGGGGATGTCGGTGTACGAGGAGGCGAGGACCTTGGTGTTGGTGTACCAGCTGATCGAGGTCGACATCTTGCCGTCGTACTTCCAGAACTTGGCGATCGGCGCGCCCTTGTAGACGTGCACGCGGACGTCGGTGACGACGACGCCGGCCTTGTTCCAGTAGTTGGCGATGTAGCCGCTGACGTAGTGCTTGGCCGACTTGGTGGTGTTGAGGAGGGTCTCGTCGTTCTCGTTGACGGCGGGGCCGTTCCAGAGCGTGTTGGCGTCGCCCGCGACGCTGCCGCTGAGCTTGTAGACCATGGTCCAGCCGCCGCCGTCGGTGGTCATGTCGCAGTAGACCTTGATCGGGGCGCCCACGCCCATGCCGTCGGGGTCGATGGTGTAGATGCCGTCGGGGGCGTTGGCGTTGCCGGCCTTGATCTGCTGGCAGCTGATCGCCACGGCGCACTTGTTCATCGCGCAGTAGCCGCTGTTGCAGTCGCCGCCGCCGCTGCAGGCCTTGCCGTCGCCGCACTTCGGGCAGCCCATCCCGCCGCAGTCGACGTCGGTCTCCGCGCCGTCCTTGATCATGTCCATGCAGGTCGGCGCCTTGCACATGGTCGTGCACATGTCCGCGTCGCTCATGTTGCCGTCGTCGCACTCCTCCGCCCCGGCCTGGACGAAGCCGTCGCCGCACGTCGCCGCCTTGCAGCCCGCGACGCAGGCGTCGGTGTCGTCGGCGTTGCCGTCGTCGCACTCCTCGCTCATCGCGTGGACGAAGGTGTCGCCGCAGGTGGCGCTCTTGCAGCCCGCGACGCAGTCGTCGGTGTCGTCGGCGTTGCCGTCGTCGCACTCCTCGACGCCGGCCTGGACGGCGGAGTCGCCGCAGGTGGCGCTCAGGCAGGTGGCGAGGCACGCGTCGGTGTCGTCCTGGTTACCGTCGTCGCACTCCTCGCCGTCCTGCATGAAGCCGTCGCCGCAGCTCGCCAGGGCGCACTGGGTGGTGCACCCGTCGGAGTCGATGTCGTTGCCGTCGTCGCACGCCTCGCCGGGGCCGAGGAACCCGTCGCCGCAGACGTTGTTCTTGCACTCGTTGGTGCAGGCGTCGTTGTTCTCCTGGTTGGCGTCGTCGCACTCCTCGCCGTCGTCGACCGCGCCGTCGCCGCACGCTGGGGGCGGCGGGCCGCTCGAGGAGCTGCCTGTGCTCGCATCCGTGGTCGTGGTGGTCGGCTCGCCCGTGGTCGGGGTGCCGGTCGAGCTGCCGCTCGAGGTCGTCTGGTCCCCGGTCGAGGATGAGGAGGGGCTGGTGGTGCCCGTGCTGCCTGTGGTCGTCTCGCCGTTGTCACCGCAGGCGCTCGCCCCCAGGACCCCCGCGGCGCAGATCCGCAGAATCAAAGTTGAACTTCTCATCAGCCCACGCTGCGAGCGGCCGCGGGGCCAGTCAATCGCGGGTCACTCCGCGTGTGCGAGTTGGGCGGCGTCGGTGGGAGCTTCGGCGTCCTTAATTCGCCCCATGGCGGCGTCGTACTCGTGCGGGTCGTAGAACTGCCGCGCCCAGCTGCGGAAGCGCAGGATCGCCCAGTCCGAGCGCGAGGCGATCGGGCGCGGCCGGTAGATCTTGTGCTCCCAGACGACGATGTCCTGCTCGAGCGTGGAGTTGAAGACGCCGGCGTAGCTGCGGAGCGCGAGCGGGGTGACGACCGGGAGCTCGCGGACGCGGTGGCGCAGGATCAGCCGGCAGCGCTGGGCGTCGATCGGGGTCGTCGTGGCGAGCGTCTGGGTGGTGTAACGGAAGCCGCCCGGGAGCTCTAGGTCGTTGCAGATCCAGCCGAGGCTGATGCCCCAGCGGACGACCGTGATGTTGTTCGGGACGCGCCCGAGGAGGTCGCGCAGCGGGCCGATCCCGAGCGCCTTCGGGACGCCGAAGGCGAAGAGGCTGATCAGGGTGCTGATCCGGCTCTCGAGGCGGGGCCCGTCGGCGTCCATCTCGATGTGGATCTTGCCGGTGGTGAAGTCGTGCATCACCGGCGTGTGCGAGATGTCGGCGTCGTTCTCGGTGATGTCCTGGATCCGGGCGCTCAGGATCCACTCGCCGTGGTGCCAGCGCGACCAGCCGGGGCCGACGAGCCCGGGGAACTCGCCGACGTGCCAGTCCGGCGGCTCGCCGCGCTCGTGGAACCACACGAAGATCGCGCCGTCGCGCTCGTCGAGGGTCCAGCAGCGCAGCCGCGCCTTGGGCGGCACAGGATCGCCGTTGGCGATCTTCTGGCACATGCCGTCGCCGCCGGCGAACTCCCAACCGTGAAAGGGGCAGCGGATCCGGTCACCGACGACCTTGCCGCCGTGGCCGAGGTGGGCGCCGAGGTGCGGGCAGTAGGCGTCGACGAGGTGCGCCTGCCCCTGAGCGTCGCGGAAGAGGACGACGTCCTGTCCGAAGATCCGATGGTTCTGGATCGCGAGGGGCGCCAGGCGGTCGCTGTGGGCGACGAGGTACCAGCCTCGTGGGTAGGGGGTGAGCGGCGGAGGAGGGCGGCTGACCATGAGGGGGCTCCATGTTGAGAGCTATCCGCGGGCTGGTCAATTGACGAAGTCGGGCAGGGTCGCGCACAGGAGGTCGGCGATCGCGTGGACCTCGTCGGCCCGCAGGCAGAGGGGCGGGCACAGAAAGAGGAGGTTGTCGCGGAAGGGTGCGTAAGCCCCGCGGGTCAGGAGCGCCTGCGCGAGCCCGGCGACCGGGCGGTCGAACTCGACGCAGCGCATCAGGCCGAGGCCGCGGACGTCGCGGATCGCCCCGCGGGTCTGTGGCCGCCGGGACAGATCGAGGAGGCGCTCGTGCAGGAGGGCGCCGGCCGCGTCGGCGTTCTCGGGCAGGCGCTCCCGGGCATAGACCTCGATCGCGCCGAGGGC
>CAZMML010000700.1:0-2994 GCA_964567335.1 uncultured Nannocystis sp.
GATCCCCGACCGCGTCCTCAACAAGCCCGGCGCGCTGACCCTCGAGGAGATCGAGGTGATCCGACAGCACACCGTCTTCGGCGGCAAGATCCTCGAGAAGTCGCCCGAGCTGGCGGAGCTGCGGCGCTTCGCCCTGAGCCACCACGAGCGCTGGGACGGCGGCGGGTACCCGGAGCGCCTCCGCGGCGAGGACATCCCGCAGAGCGTGCGCGTCGTCAGCGTCGCGGACTGCTGGGACGCGATGGTCTCCGACCGGATCTACCGCGCCGGGATGGAGCCGCGCGTCGCCGCGGAGAAGATCGGCAAGCTCGGCGGCACGCAGTTCGATCCCGCGGTGGTGCAGGCGATGATGGAGCTCTGGCCCGAGCTCGAGCTGCCGCCCGGGCTGCGGCCGCTGCGACCGCGGACGAGCCCCGCGGAGAACCGGCAGGGCCCGCGCGTGAGCGAGTGCGGCGAGGTGTACGAGGTCCGCGACTGAGCCGGCGATGCGAATTTTCCTGCGCAGTCCCCCGAGCGCCGGTGATGTGACTTCCCGGGGCGAGCCGCTACAATGCGGCCCGTGAGCTCATCTCTCCACCGGTTGCGGGCGGCCTGGCGCTTCTTCCTGAACGGCTGGCAAAACTGGGACCAGACCGCCTCATTCGTCCCTAGCTCGCGTTTTCTCGTCGACGCGCTCGTCCAGGGCGCCGATCTCGCACGCGCCCGCAACGTGATCGAACTCGGCACCGGCACCGGCACCGTGACGGAGAAGCTGCTCGCCGCGCTCGGGCCCGAGGCTCGGCTCTACGGGGTGGAGATCGACGGGCCCCTGATTGAGGCGACCACGCGCCGCCTGCCGGACCCCCGCTTCGTGCCGATCCACGGCTCGGCCGCGGACCTGGTCGATCTCATGGCTGCCGCCGGCTGCGAGGGCCCGGTCGACGCAATCGTGTCGTGCCTCGGCATGAGCCTCCTGCCGCCCGAGGTCCGTGACGCCGTGCTCACGGCCGCGTCGAAGGTGCTGGCGAGCGGCGGCGTTTTCGTCCAATACGGCTACCTGCACGCGCACGTGGTGGTGTACAGCACCTCGCGTGGCTTCTCGCGCTTCCACCTCGGGCGACACCTGGGGCGTTACTTCCTCGCGCAGCGGCGACAGATCGTGGTGGCGAACCTGCCCCCGGCGGAGGTGCTGGTCTGTCGCGGCTCGATCTACGCGCCCATCTCGGCGGCCGCGTGAGCTGGGTCCGCGAGGCCCGCTGCGCACCTGCCGGCTGCAGGAACTCAGGTTGCGTCGAGGCGTCCTTCGGTGTATCGGTGCCGAAGCTGTGCAGAGCCCCGATGACTTGTATCAATCGACCTACGACCGCGTGGCGTCGCGCTACGACGATCTGTGGAGTCGGCACGTCTACACCCCCAACGACCGCCTGACCAGGTGCATGCACCTCCGCCGCGGCGAGCGCCTGCTCGACCTCGCGTGCGGCAGCGGGGCCGCGACCCTGCCGATGATGCGGCTCATCGCCCCGGGCGAGACCGTCGCGGTCGACCCCTCGGAGGGGATGCTGCGGCTCGCGGTGGCGCGCGCGGCGGAGGAGGGCCTGCACCTCACCGCGGTCCAGAGCAAGGCCGAGGACTACATCACCGAGGCGCCGGCGCACTCCTTCGACGCGGTGTCGATGCGCTTCGCGCTGGCCTACCTCGACTGGGACCGCTTCCTCCCGGCGATGGGCCGTTTGGTGCGTCCGGGCGGTCGGGTGGCGATCTTGACGAACCTGGCGACCAGCGCGCCCCAGGCCCGCGCGACCCTCGACAAGTTCGTCGAGGACCTCGAGCTCGAGGTCGACGTCACCCCGCCGACCCCGCCCCACGCGGGGCTCGTCGAGGACCTCATGCGGCGCGGCGGCCTCCACATCGCCGAGAGCTGGCAGCACAACTTCCGCCTGTGGTTCGAGTCCGGCGCGGACGCCACGCGCTGGCTCCTCGACACCGGCTACGTGCAACACCCGGCGATCGCCGCGCTCGACCCGGAGATGAAGCAGGCGATGATCGAGCTCTTCGGCTCGCACCTCGAGGGCGAGTTCCGCGAGGACGAGGGCGTGCCCCTCGACTTCCTCGTCGCCGGCATCATCGGCCGTCGCTAGCACCGCACTCCGGGCGAGCAGGGCCGGGGGCCCATGCAGCTCCGGGGCCCATCATCGTGCCCTGAGGCCGCCCGCGTGCGCGGCGAGCGGCGTCAGTCGAGCAGGCTGATCCCGAAGAGGCGGTGCTGCTGCCGACGGAAGCGGGCCTCGTGGTAGAGGCCGAGGTAGTTGATCTGGGTCTCCCAGCGTGGCTCTGGTCGCTGGAGATCCTCGAGCGTGGCGACCACGTCCTCGAAGGCCTGCAGGAAGCGGGGGACCGGCCGGGCCATCGTCTCCTCGGCCGCGGCCAGCGCCTCGGAGAAGCGCCGGACGGTGCGGTACTGGAGGACGCCGCGGCGCATCAGGTCCTGCAGCGAGTTGGCGAGGCGCTCGGGCGTGTAGCCCTGCGACTCCATCGCCTCGGTCACCGCCAGGAGGCCGCGGGCCTCGAGCGCGCCGGCCTCGAAGAGGACCACGGCGCCCTGGAAGTAGTTGTACACCGCGACCACGCGGCCGCCGTAGGGGGCGAAGCGGTCGAGCGGCGAGCGACGCTCGAGGTGGATGAAGATCCGGCGCACCACGTCGCCGGCGCCGAAGAGCTGGCGGTGGTGCGCCATGATCTCATCGACGTCGGGGCGGTAGACCTTGGCGGTCGAGAGGATCGCCGCCAGCGCGACCGCGTCGAGGCGACCCGCCATGATGTCGGCGTAGAGGCTGTAGATGAAGGCGTCCTGCTCGGCGTCGTCGCCGAAGAGGTACTCGTCGACGTGCTCGGCGGCCATGTGGCTGAGGAGCAGCGCCTTGAGCTTGTAGCCGACCTGTCCGCGCAGCGCCCGGAAGCGCCCGCGCAGCAGGTTCTCGAGGTTCGGCTTGAGGATGAACATGTCGGGCTCGACGC
>CAZMML010000701.1:0-2990 GCA_964567335.1 uncultured Nannocystis sp.
ACGAGCTCGCGGAGCTTGTGCAGGAGCTCCTGCCGCGAGTATGTCAGCTCGTGGTGGTACTGCGAGTCCTCGACGGCGACGACCAGCTCATCCTTGTAGATCGCGGCCGGGTAGGCCTTGCCCTGCAGCCACGCGAGGCCGAGGCGCTCCCACGCGGAGCGCACGAGGGCGAGGCGGATCGCGTGGTCAGGGATGATCGTCCGCACGAGCGACCACACGACGTCCCCCAGGGGCTGGGGCCCGCGGGTGCGGTGGGTCCGACGCGGCCGAGGCGGCATGGCCCGAGAGCATGCCAGATCGTCGCCCTCCTCGGCGGGTTGGTCGCGGCGTGCGCGACCGGCGAGGGCTGGATCCGCAGCGAGCGCCGGACGTGCGGGGAGTCGGAGCCGCCCCGCGTGTGCGTGGCTCAGACGCCGGACCGACAGGCGGTGGTCCGCGTCGGCGGGGCGGTCCTGGTGCCCGGCGAGTGCGCTGCGGCCCCCTCCGGCCGCGGCGGCGGGTTGCGGGTGAGGGTCGAGGAGGGTCGCGCCGGTGGGAGCGCGCAGCGGTGGATCCGAGTCCGCCGCGGGATGACGACGGAGATCTCGATCGACGCGGAGGGCCGACCGCGGCGAGGTCCCCGGACGCCCTGCGCGGCCCCGATGGGCGGTGGCGGCTAGGTGTGGGCGAGCGAGTCGGCGTAGGCGCGGCGTAGGCGGGCGGTGATCGGGCCCTCGCCGCCTGCGCCGACGGGGCGCCCGTCGAGGGTGGTGACGGCGATAGGTCCGCGCACCGAGGAGGTGAGCATCACCTCCTCGGCGGCGCGGAGCTCGTCGGGGCTGATCGGGGCCTCGCGCACGGGGAGCCCGAGGGCGCGCCCGAGGTCCAAGATCAGCGCGCGGGTGATGCCGGAGAGCAGGCCCTCGGAGAGGGGCGGGGTGCGCAGCTCGCCGCCGATGACCGCGAAGACGTTGCTGGTCGCACCCTCGGCGACGCCGCCGGTCGGTGTACAGAAGATCGCGTCTTCGTCGCCCGCGGCGAGCGCCTGGCGCAGGGCCTGGACGCTCGGGAGGTAGTTGCCGGTCTTGAGGCTGGGATCGAGGCCGCCGCCGGGGGCCTTGACGAGGTCGACGATCCGGGCCCGGAGGCCGCGCAGGTAGGTGGCCTCGTCGGGGAGGTGGAGCGGGAAGGCGAGGACGATCAAGGTGGGCGAGAGCGCCTGGCGGGGATCGAGGATCAAGGGGCCGACGCCGCGGGTGACGATCAGGCGCAGGACGCTGTCGGCGTTGCCGGTGGCGGCGTGGGTGCGCAGGGCGATGTCGGTGAGCTGGTCGTCGGACCAGATGAGGTCGATGCCGAGGCCCTCGGCGCTGCGCCGGAGGCGGGCGAGGTGGGCGGGCCAGGCGACGATCCGTCCGCCGGCGGTCCGCTGGGTCTCGTAGATGCTGTCGCCGTAGAGAAGGCCGCGGTCGAGGACGCTGATCTGAGCGTCTTCAGGGGCGACGACGCGGCCCAGGGTGGAGAGGTAGATCTTGGTCGAGGGCATGGCTAGCGGGGACGAAAGCGGAGCTCGAGGCAGAGCAGGACGGCCTCGAGGGCGATCGCAGGGGTCATCTTGGAGGTACCACGGACGCGGTCAGGGAAGATGATCGGGAGCTCACGGACGCGCAGGCCGGCGCGCACGCAGCGGTACTTCATCTCGATCTGGAAGCCGTAGCCGCTCGCCGCGACCGCGCGCAGGTCGAGGGCGGCGAGCGCGGAGGCGGCGTAGCAGACGAAGCCGGCGGTGAGGTCGCGGATGTCGAGGCCGAGCAAGAGGCGGGCGTAGAGGCCGCCGCCGCGCGAGAGCAGGCGACGCCCGAGGCCCCACGAGCGGGTGCCGCCGCCCGCGACGTAGCGCGAGCCGATCGCGACCTCGACGCCGTCCGGGCCGGGGTGGACGGCGTCGATCAGGCCCGGCAAGTAGGCGGGGTCGTGCGAGAAGTCGGCGTCCATGGTGACGAGGTGTGTGTAGGGCCGCGCGAGCCCCCACGCGAGGCCGTCGAGGTAGGCGCGGCCGAGGCCCTGCTTGCCAGGGCGGTGCATGACGTGGATCTGCGGGTCCGCGTCGGCGAGCCGATCGGCGAGCGCGCCGGTGCCGTCGGGGCTGGCGTCGTCGATGACGAGGATCTCGGCGCTCGGCGCGGCGCGGCGGACGGCCGCGGCGATCGGCGCGAGGTTGTCGCGTTCGTTGTATGTCGGGATCAGCACGAGCGGGCGGCTGGCTTCGGCGGCGGTCATGCGCGGTCTTGCATGATAGCGGGGCGGCCGCTATGGTGCAGGCCGCCGCGAGGTCCGGTTTGCGCAGAATTCGCTGCCACTACCCGTCGGGAGAGGCCTTCGCGGCCTCGCTCAAGGTCGCAGGCGACGACCAGGCCTTCCAGGTGTACACGACGGAGCGCTTCGAGCCCGGCGAAGAGCTGCTCGCGGAGGTTTTCTTCACCGGGATGTCCGGGAAGGTGCTGATCCGGGCGATCGGCAAGAAGTGGCACATGGCCCGCCCGCGCCTGCGGGTCCGCGCCGGGGGGGTGCTCCGCTGCGCCGGCAGCGAGTGGCGCAAGCTCGACTTCCTCCGCGAGGTGGCGCTCGGACAGGCGACCATGGACCAGCGCCGCCGCCACCTGCGCCAGCCGGTGCTGCTCGAGGTCCGCTGGCGCCGCAGCGAGGCGGCGCCGGCCGAGTCAGCGTCGATCTCGGAGATCTCCGAGGCCGGGGCGCTGCTCCTGACCTCGTCGTCGCTGACCACGGGGGAGCAGATCGTGATCGAGCTGACCCCACCCGGCGGGGTCCGGCCGATCGACGTCGCGTCGATCGTCCGCAACACCGGCCACCCCGACGGCGTGGGGGTCGAATTTCTCAGCGGGAGCGCGGGCGGGTTGTCGCAGATCCGCGAGGCGATCCGCAGGATCGTGGATGACTAGTACCGACACCGCTACATACCGATCTGTCTCGATCGAGTGCAGATGGGCGTC
>CAZMML010000702.1:0-2987 GCA_964567335.1 uncultured Nannocystis sp.
TGACCGAATGAACGATTTAAGTCATATAGTCATTGAGACCATGAACGCCGAGCCAAGCTCCCGCCGCGCCAGGATCCTCGCCGTCGCACGGACCCACTTCGGCCGCCTCGGCTACCGCCGCGCCGTGCTCGAGGACATCGCCGCCGAGGCCGGCTGCGCCAAGGGCTCGCTCTACCTCGAGTTCCCGGGCAAGGAGGCGCTCTTCTTCGCCGTCCTCGACGACGTCCAGGCCGAGCTCGGTCAGGTCTTCGCCGCCCGCGCCGCCGGCCTGCAGAGCGCGACCGCCTGGCTGCGCGCCGGCCTCGAGTTCACCTTCGAGACCCTCGAGCGCGAGCCCCTCCTCGCCCGCCTGATCACCGACGACCCCGACCTGCCGATCCTCCGTCAGTACGCCGGCCGCGCCCGCGTGCGCGCCGAGACCGAGGCCGCGCTCGCGCACTTCCGCGGCCTCCTGCAGCGCGGCGTCGAGGCCGGCGAGCTCCGCCCCGACCTCGACCTCGAGGTCGTCCCCTTCGTCCTCGCCAGCCTGCGCTTCCTGCACCAGCACGCCGAGCTGATCACCGCCGGCCTCCTCGATCGGCGGCGCCTCTTCGACGGCCTCGTCGCCCTCGCCCTCGCGGCCGTCGTCAACCCCGGGAGGAGCCCATGAGCCACGCGATCGAGATCGACGACCTCACCAAGCGCTACGGCGGCAGCGTCGCCGTCGAGCGCCTCACCTTCAGCGTCCCCGAGGGACATGTCTTCGGGTTCATGGGCCACAACGGCGCCGGCAAGACCACCACCTTGCGCGTCCTCCTCGGCCTGACCCACCCGACCCGCGGCGCGGCGCGGGTGCTCGGGCGCGACGTCGTCCGCGAGAGCCTCGCCGTGCGCCGCCAGGTCGGCTTCCTCCCCGCGAGCTACGGCCTCCCGCGCGACATGAGCGCGCGCGACTTCCTGCGCTACGTCGGGGCGATGTTCGACCTCCCGCGCGCCGAGGCCGACGCCCGCGCCCGCGACCTGCTCGACCTCTTCGAGCTCGGCCCGGTCGCCGAGCGCCGCCTCGGCGGCTTCTCGACCGGCATGGCCCAGAAGGTCGGCCTCGCCCAGGCGCTGATCGGCCGCCCGCGCGTGCTCCTCCTCGACGAGCCGACCGCCGGCCTCGACCCCCTCGGCCGCCACCACCTGCTCACCCACGTCCGCCGGCTCGCCCGCGACGAGGGCGTCACGGTCCTCTTCTCCACCCACATCCTCAGCGACGTGGAGAGCGTCTGCGAGGAGGCCGCGATCATCCACCACGGCCGCCTCCTCGCCGCCGGCCCGCTCGCCGCCCTCAAGGCCGCCCACGGCGCCGCCGACATGGACGCCCTCTACCTCGACCTCGTGCGGAGGGCCGCGTGATCCTCCGCCTGATCCGCCACGAGACGCGCGCCCTGCTCCGCGCCCGCCGCGTCCGCCTCGCCGCCGGCCTCGTCGCCTACGCCCTGCTCGCCGCGCCGGTCCTCCTCGCCCGCCCGCCCGCCCACGTCGTCGCCGCCGCCGCCGCGTGGTTCCGCGCCGCGGACCCCGAGCTCGCGCTCTTCCTCTTCATCTGGGTCGACCTCGCCCTCAACAAGCTCGCCGCGGTCCTCGGCGTGATCCTCGCCGGCGGCGTCGTCCGCGAGGACCAGAGCCGCG
The DNA here is from genome assembly GCA_964567335.1 of uncultured Nannocystis sp. Lineage (GTDB taxonomy): Bacteria > Myxococcota_A > Polyangia > Nannocystales > Nannocystaceae > Nannocystis. The sequence goes on from CAZMML010000702.1 coordinate 1,657, forward strand.
GCCTCCTCGCGCTCCTGTGGTCCAAGCCGATCACCCGCGCCCAGTACTACCTCGCCAAGGTCGCCGCCGCCGCCCTGGTCCTCGCGCTCTTCCTCGGCGGCGCGGCCCTCGTCGGCCTGCTCGTCTTCCCGCCGCAGATCCCCGCCTTCCGGGCCCTGCCCTTCCTCGTCGTCAGCGCAGTCCACCTCGTCGGCGCCCTCTTCGCCGTCACCCTCAGCGCCCTCGTCGCCGCCCTGATCCCGCGCCGGATCGTCGCCCTCCTCGTCAGCCTCGTGATCCTCATGCTCCTCGTCGGGACCGCCTTCATCGGCTTCTACAACCCGGACTGGGCCGGCTACGCGGAGCTCAACCCCTTCTACCACGCCGTCTGGCTCCTGGGACACCTCGGCGATCTCCGGCCCGGCCTGATCCTGCGCCCGGTTGCGATCTTGGTGACGCTCCACGCGGTGATGCTCGGCCTCGGCGTCCTCGCCGTCCGGAGGATCGAAGCATGAGCCCCTTCCTCATCGCCGAGCTCCGCCGCGGGCTCGGCCCCCGCCACCTCGCCGCGCTCGCCCTCGGCGCCGCGATCGCCGCCGTCAACGCCCTGCTCGTGCCGCGCCTCCCCGAGCTCGCGCAGGACTTCCTCCGCGACTCCCTCCGCCTGCGCACGAGCGCCGACCTGATCCTCGTCAACGACTACCTCGCGCAGCACTTCCTCGTCCTCACCGTCGGCGCCTTCGACCTGATCCGCGTCTACGTCGGCCCGCTCGAGGCCCGCGAGCTCGACCTCCTCCTCGCCAAGCCGATCAGCCGCGCCCGCTTCCTCGCCGCCCGCGGCGCCCCCGCCCTCGCCGCCGCGCTCGGGCTCTCGCTCGCCCTCTCGCTGGTCAACGCCCTCACCCTCCGCGCCGCGCTCGGCGAGGCCGCGCTCGCCCCGATCCTCGGCGCCGGCGCCCTGATCACCGCGCTGACGGTCGCGCTCCTCGGGCTCCTCAACCTCGCCTTCCTCCGCCTCCGCGAGGTCGAGCACGCCGTGCTCCTCGCCTTCGCGGCCGTCGTCGCGCCGCTCCTCCCGACCTCGCTGCTGATCTACCGCCCGGACCTCTTCACAGGCCCGGCGCTCGCGCCGTGGACGGCCTTCCCCGCCTCGCTCCTCTGGCAGGGCGGCCCCGGGATCGCGTCCGCAGCGCTCGCGCTGCTCGCCGCCGCCGCCCTCGCCGCGGGCCTGCTCGCCCTCGCCGCACGTCGGCTCGAGCGCAGGCCCGATCTCTAGCCACGACCTCCTCCGACCGCGGCGCTTCGAAGCGGCGTCAAGCGGACCCCCCTCTTCGCCGCCGCGACCGGTGTCG
>CAZMML010000703.1:0-2983 GCA_964567335.1 uncultured Nannocystis sp.
TCGGAGTAGAGGCGGCCCACCACGATCGGGCGGTTGGGGTCGCCGCCGACGTAGGAGACGTAGACGAGGTCGTTCTCCCGCGGGGCGCTGGCCATGCCGATGTGCGGGGTGGCGAGCGGGACGTTGCGCAGCTCGAGGTCGAGCTCGCGGAGCTTGACGTTACACTCGTAGTTGTGGGTGTCGCCGTCGTCGTGCGGCATGGCGGCGGTGACGACGCCGATGTCGCCGAGGCGCAGCGCCTTCATCTCGTCGCGGATCAGCGCGCGCAGGACGTGGATCAGGTCGCTCACGGACCACCTCCGACCCTGGTCTGGAGATCCTTGCAGGTGAGGACGAGCTCGCCGATGGCGTCGCGGATCGGGACGACCTCCTCGTCGTAGCGGGGCAGGCCGCCGAGGATCTTGCCGGCGCCGCCGAGGACCTTCGTGACGATGTCGAGGACCTCCGCGGCGGTGTCCTTGGCGCTGGCGCTCTTGGCGGCGCTCTCGCTGAGGGTCTGCAGGGCGGAGGCGAGGCCCTGGACGACGCCGGTGACCTGGGCGACCTTGGCGAGCGGCTGCTCGAGCTGGGCGAGCCAGGTCCGGATCTGCTCGCAGGCGCTGACGAGGCCGCCGAAGGCGGCCCCGAGGAGGCCGCCGATCCCGAGGTCGCGGGCGAGGTTGCCGAGCTCGGCGACGGTGTCGGTCTTGAGGAGGGCAGAGACGGCGAGGACGAGCTCGTCGATCCGTGAGACGACGTCGCGCGGGGTGGTGCCGGAGGGGCGCATGAGCGCGACCTCGCCGAGGCCGAGGTCGAAGTCCTGGAGGGTCTTGCCGATGTCGGCGGCGCGGGCGGCGACGTCCTGCAGCTTGGCGAGGAAGTCGCTGCCGCCGGCGATCGCCTTGACGAGGGAGGCGACGGGGCCGAGGTCGACGCCGGTGAGCTCCTCGAGGAGGTCGATGCCCTCGCCGGCGAGCTTCTCCATGAACTCGCTGAAGCTGCCGGAGGACGCGAGGTCCTGGACGACGCTGGCGAACTTGGCGACGTCGACCTTGCCGAGGGCGCCGAGGACGCCGGCGAATTGGCCGCCGGTGAGCGAGGAGGCGCCGCCCTGGAGGGCGCCGACGATGTCACCCGAGGAGAGCTGGGTGAGGATGTCGGGGTTGGCGAGGGCGGCGTCGGCGAGGGTGCTGGGGTCGGCGAGGACGCCGGCGGCGCCGGTGGCGCTGTCGGTCCAGGCGGCGGCGGCGGCGGCGACGGCGTCGTCGACGGCGGCGGTGGCGCTGCCGGGCGACTCGGGGGGCTCGGTGTACTCGCGGACCTCGAGGTGGAACCAGTACTGCAGGCGGAAGCCGGCGAGCTGGCGGACCTTGAGGTCCTGGATCAGGACGTCGGTGAGCTCGGCGCCGGCGATCGCGTCGGCGGCGAAGGCGAGCGGGCGGGCGTCGGTCTGGGCCCCGCGGAGCTCCTCGAGGGCGGCGTTCGGATCGTCGCCGAGGAGGAGGCCCTCCATGACGACGGTGAGCGGCTCGCGGCCGAGGTCCTGGGCGACGCTGCCGCTCTGCCCGGGCCCGCGCTGCTGCACGAGGTTGCGCGCGTCGACGGTGCGGATGTCCTGCAGGCCGCTCAGCTCGATCGATCCGATCCGCACGGCCATGGTCAGAGCTCCATCCTCGAGGTGAAGCCGCGGGCGACGTCGAAGCGGTGACGGACGCGGCGGACGCGGAAGGGGCCGAGCTGGGCGAGCGCGGCGAGCGGGTGACCGCTCGGGAGGTCCTCGAGGGCGACGAGGTCACCGGGGGCGAGCGCCGGGGCTCCGAGGGTGACGATGGCGCCGCGGACCGGGCGGCGGGCGGCGGCGCGGGCCTTGGCCGAGGCGGCGGCGTCGTCGCCGGTGCGCAGCGCGCCGTCACGGACGAATTCGCGGCGCAGGTCCGCGGGCGCGGCGTAGGGCGGGTCGCCCTCGACGTCGGCCTTGCCCTTGACGCCGCCGAGGTCCTTCGGGAGCCAGTGGGCCTTGTCGCTGCCGGCGGAGCTGGCGGCGCCCTCGCCCCAGACGTCGACGCCGGCCCGCGCGGAGGGGGCGCGCAGGAGGTCGACCTCGAGGAGGTCGAGGCCGTAGCGGAAGCTGTGGCGGGCGCCCTTGGTGGCGGACGCGACGAAGTGGATCTTGCCGGCGCCGTCGGCGAAGAGGTCGGCGCCGGCGAGCTCGCCGAGGCGACCGAGGTGGTGGAGCGCGGAGAGGCCGGGGAAGAGGACGTGGCTCTTCAGCGTCGGGCCGTCGTCGACGGTGCCGGGGCTGAGGCCGGCCTGCGAGAGGATGTCGCGGGCGATCGCGCCGGCGCTCTGGTCCTCGTAGGCGCCGTTGACGAAGCAGTTGGCGAGGCGCGCGAGGCCGTCGCCGGCGGTGAGCTGGGCGCCCGTCGCGCTCGCGCGCACGCCGTCGACCTCGCCGGTGAAGACGGCGGTGTTGTCGTCGTCGAGCCCGAGCTGGACCACGAGCTCGGCGCCGACGGCCGGCAGGGCGGCGCCTTCGGGGACGATCAGGTCGACGTGGCAGGCGCCGACGCCGTCCATGCCGATCTCGCAGCGCAGGGCGCGGGGTATGACCCCGCCGCCCGCGCCGCCGAGCGCCTGGCCGTCGAGCTTGAGCGCCCAGGTCGGGCGGGCGGCGCTGGTCATGGCCGCGGCGCTCCTCGTCGGTGGAGAGAAGAAGGGCGCCGGCGCGCGGCAGGGAGGCAGCGGCTCATCCGAGGTCGACTCCTTGACGACGGGCGGCGCTCCGCAGGATGTCCGCGAGGACATCCTCGAGCAGGACGGGATCGAGGGCGGGGGTCGGGGCGGGCGGCTCCGGCTCCGGCGTCGGGCGCGAGAGCGTCGGGGCGGGCTGGGGCAGGAGGAGCGACCAGCCGGGGGTCGGAGGCGGGGCGAGGGGGGCGCTCTGCGGGCGATCGGGGGGTGGCGTGGCGAGCGCGCGCGAGGCGACGTCGCGGTCGGGTCGCTC
>CAZMML010000704.1:0-2982 GCA_964567335.1 uncultured Nannocystis sp.
CCGCGGGCGCGGGCGGCCTGCCTCGAGACCCCGAAGGACCGCACGCTCGCGCTCATCGAGCTGCTGCGGAGCTCGCCGCGGGTCGACGTCGGCGACGCCGCACGGGCGGTCGACCAGCTCCCCGCGCTCGCCGACTGCGACGACCGCCAGCTCCTCGAGCTCGGGCTCCGGCCGGCCGACGCCGACGAGCGGCCGAAGGTCGCGGAGCTGCGGGCGGCGCTCGAGCGGGCGCGGGTGCGGGAGGTCTCCGGCGAGTACGCGCTGAGCCTGCGGCTCGCCGAGGAGGCGGTCGCCGCGGCGGGTCACCTCGACTACCGGCCGGCGCTGGCGGAGGCGCTCTACCAGCGCGGCCGCGCCGAGCACTACCTCGGGCGCAGCGAGGCCGCGGTGGCGAGCCTGAGCGAGGCGGTCGACCTCGCCGAGGCGAACCGCCACGAGGTGCTGGCGGCGGAGGTGTGGCAGTTCCTGGTCGAGGTCGGGGCGCTGCACTGGCGGCCGAACCTGCCGGTGCTCGAGTGGGCGCGGCGGGCGCGGGCGAGCGCCGAGCGGCTCGGCCGCGCCGACGAGGCGGCGCGGGCGCGGGCGCTGCAGGCGAAGGGGCTGATCGCCCGCGGCCGCAAGCAGGCGGCCGAGGCCGAGGCCGCGTTCCGCGAGGCGCTCTCGCTGTGGGCCCAGAGCTCGCGCCCCGACCCGGTGGCGATCGCCAAGCTGCGCCTCAACCTCGCCACCGCGCTGGTCGACCAGAGCGAGGACCGCGAGGCCGCCCGGCTCTACCGCGAGGCCGAGCAGGGCTTCGTCGCCGCGCTCGGCCCGCGCCACCCCTACGTCCTCGTCGCCCGCTACAACCTCGGCCTGCTCGAGGAGCAGCGCGGCAACCTCGACGCCGCCCGCGCCGCCTACGAGGCCGCGCTGGCCGTCGCGCTCTATGTCTTTGAGGACAGCCACGGCCGCGTGCTCGAGCTCCACCTCGCGCTGGCGCGGATCGACCTCTACGAGGGGCTGGCCTCCTCGGCGCTCGCCCACGGCGAGGCCGCGCGGCGGATCTCCGACGCCACCGGCACCGCCGACGAGGAGGTCTTCGCGGTCCTCGGCGAGGCGAGCCTGCTGCTCGGCCGCCCCGAGGGCGCCCTCGCCGCCGCGGAGCAGGAGCTCGCGCTGGCGTCCTCGATCTACGGCGACGCCACCGAGGCGGTCGGCCGGGCCCACGCCAAGATCGGCGAGGCGCTCCTCGCCCTCGGCCGCGTCGCCGAGGCCGAGGCCCGCTTCGTCGCCGCCCGCGAGGCCTTCGCGGCGGCCCCCGCCGCCGACGAGGACGCCCTCGGCTACGTGCACAAGGGCCTCGGCCAGGCCGCGCTCGTCCGCGGCGACGCCCCCGCCGCCGCCCAGGCGCTCCGCGCCGCCTCCGCCGTGTGGGCCGCCGCCGGCTCCGACTTCCGCGAGGTCGCCGACACCCCGTGGCGCCTCGCCGCCGCCCTCGACGAGCTCGGCGAGCGCGCCGCCGCCGCCGAGCGCCGCGCCGCCGCCGAGCGCTTCTACGCCCGCTTCGGCGAGGCCGGGGCGCGCCGCGCCGCCGACCTCGCCGGCTGGCTGCGCCCGCCTTCCTAGCTCCCGTGTCCCTGTCTCACCCACCCTGTCTGGAGGTTCATGTCATGAAGCGCCACGCCCTCGCCCTCGCCGCCCTCGCTGTCCTCGCCACCGCCTGTGACGACCTGGTCCAGCGCTCCGCCGCCCAGGTCGGGGGCGGGGAGCTGCAGTCCTCCGCGCCGGAGCGCGCGGAGGGCGGCGACCCGACCGCCCTCAAGTTCAAGGCCCGGCCGCCCGCCGGCCTCAACGCGCCGCCGCGGGCCGCCCTCTGAGGGAGGTCGCCATGAGCGCGCGCTACATCCCCTTCGTCCGCTTCCGCCTGCCCGACGGGCGCAGCGCGCAGGTCTCGGCCGGCGGCCTGATCGGGCGCGCCTCGACCGCGGAGCTGCGGATCGAGAGCCCCGAGGTGTCGGAGGCGCACGCCTTCATCAGCCTCCGCGGGCGCCACCTGCAGATGCTCTCGCTGCGGCGCTGGATCATCGAGGGCGGCGAGCGCAAGTCCGCGGTGGTGCTCGCGCCCGGCCAGCGGATCCGCCTGTCGCAGAACGTGGTCCTCGACGTCGAGGCGGTCGAGCTGCCCGACTCGGTGATGGTCCTCTACTGCGACGACCAGGAGCTCTGCACCCTCAGCGAGTCCGTCTACTCGCTGGTCACCGCGGCCGGCGGCCCCTCGCAGACGCCGAGCTACAAGCTCCACCCCGAGTTCGTGCCCGGCGCCGAGGCCTACCTGTGGGGCACCTCCGACGGCTTCTCGCTCCGCGTCGGCGAGCGCGAGCCGGCCCCGCTGGCGGCCGGCACCGCGTGGGAGCTGCGCGGCGGCCACCGCTTCCGCGTCGAGGCGCGCCCGCTCGGCGACGGCGCCGCGAGCACCCGCAGCATCGGCCAGAACGACCCGCCGCTGACGATCGTCTGCCGCTACGACACCGTCTACGTGCGCCAGCCCGGCCGCCCCGAGTGCGTCCTCTCCGGGATGCTCGCGCAGATCGTCAGCGAGCTGGCCGCGATCGGCCGCCTCGTCTCGTGGGAGGCGGTCGCCCGCGAGATCTGGGGCGACGAGACCGACCGCAACGTCATGCGCCAGAACTGGGACCGCAACCTCCGCCGGATCCGCGCCCACCTGCGCGAGGGCGGCGTCCGCCCCGACCTCGTCCGCCCCGACGGCAAGGGCAACGTCGAGCTCTACCTCCTCCCGCAGGACCAGGTGATCGACGAGAGCTGACTGCCATCCGTTGAAGTCTTCGCTTCTCGCCCCACACGACCGATGGAGGACCATCCTCGTGCCGGATCTTGCGCGCTTCTCGCCCCACGCGCCAGGCGATCCCCTCGTCGAGCGGCCGCAACGTCATCCGCGCCCTCCCGCGAGATCCGGGGCGACGAGAGGCAAGAGCATCGTCGAGC
>CAZMML010000705.1:0-2981 GCA_964567335.1 uncultured Nannocystis sp.
ACGCCGCGACCTGGATCGAGGCTGGCCCGACGGACCAGCACACGTTGCCCCGTCCGAACATGCACGCCGACGCGCCGCGCCTCCGCCGACAGACTGGCCGTAAGGACAGCACGCTGCGGGGGCTCGGTCTCGAGGCGGAACAGTTGCTGGGGCAACTCAGCGACGACTGTCGCCTCGAAGGTGTCGGCGTACGTGACATTCACAGAATCGTGACTCGCCCCTGAATCACCCCGGAGGGCTGGGCGAGGGCGAGAAGGTTGCAAAAAGGCCCGCCCTCGTCCAGAGCGGGCCTCTCCTCCGGATGTGAGTTAGCCCCGGCGTCCGCGGATCCGCGGCCCGCCAGGACCGGCGAAGCCTTCGTACGAGCGGGTGACCAGGTGGCTCTCGATCTGCTGCGCCGTGTCGAGCGCGACCCCGACGACGATCAGGAGCGAGGTGCCTCCGTAGTAGAAGGGCACGTTGAACTTCGTCTGAAGCAGCGTCGGCAGCACGCAGACCCCAGCGATGTACCAGGCGCCGGCGAAGGTCAGGCGGGTGAGGATGAAGTCGATGTACTCCGCCGTGCGCTTGCCCGGACGGATCCCCGGGATCGACGCGTTCTGCTTCTTCAGGTTGTCGGCCACGTCGACTGGGTTGAACTGCAGCGAGGTGTAGAAAAACGTGAAGAAGATCACGAGCCCGACGAAGGCCGTCAGGTAGAGCCACCCATCGTAGCGCAACGCGTTCGAAAACCACTGCATCGATGAGGAGCCCGTCATCCCCGCGATCTGGCTCGGGAACATCAGGATCGAGCTGGCGAAGATCGGCGGGATCACCCCCGCGCTGTTGAGCCGGAGCGGCAGGTAGTTGGCGCTTCCGCCGAACATCTGCCGCCCGACCACCCGTTTGGCGTACTGGACCTGGATCCTCCGCTGCCCGCGCTCCATCACGACGACGAAGGCGATCACCATCACGACCAACGCCGCGAGGATCGCGATGAAGAGCGGCCCGAAGTTCTCGGGATCGTCCTGGGTCTTCTGCCACAACTGGTAGAGCGCCGAGGGCAGGTCCGCCACGATCCCGGCGAAGATGATCAGCGAGATCCCGTTGCCGATCCCCTTCTCGGTGATCTGCTCCCCCAACCACATGATGAAGCAGGTCCCGGCCGTCAGGGTCAGGATCGTCATCAACCGAAACCCAAAGCCCGGATCGAGCACCAACGTCTGGCCCGGCGCGTTCTGCGACTCGAGCCAGGTGGCCATGAACCACCCCTGGATGACCGACAGGAAGACCGTGCCGTAGCGGCTGTACTGGTTGATCTTGCGCCGCCCAGTCTCGCCTTCCTTGCTGAGCTGCTCGAGCCGCGGGATCACCGCGGTCATGAGCTGCATGATGATGCTCGCGCTGATGTAGGGCATGATCCCGAGCGCGAACACCGAGAGGTTGCTCAGCGCCCCGCCGCTGAACATGTTCAGGTAGCCGAGGAAGCCCCCCGCCCCCTGACGGACGATGTCGTCCATGACCGTGCGGTCGACCCCGGGCACCGCGACGAACACGCCGAAGCGGTACACGGCGAGCATCGCCAGCGTGAAGAGGACACGCTTGCGCAGCTCCGGCAGTTTGAAGATGTTGATGATGACACCCATCGGCGGCTTCCAGCTTGCCTGTCGCGGGCGCCGATCTGACGCCCTGGGCCTGCGCCCGGATTTGTACCCCAGGCGCCGCTTCAGGTCGACCGCACGACGACCGCGGCGCCCTCAACGCCGAACGGCCGGCTCCACGCGACGCATGGAGTCACGGCCGCTCATGAGCCGGCGCACCGGCCGCGAGTCACGCCTCGGGCGCCTTCGCGGGCTCCTCCACGGAGCCGCCAGCGGCCTCCACCTTCTCCCGTGCCGTCGCGCTCACCGCGTCGAGCTTGACCTTCAGCGCGGTCTTGAGCTCCCCGGTGCCGAGGAGCTTGATCCGCTCGGCCCGCTTCGGGACCAGCCGCTTGGCCCTCAGGCTCTCGCGCGAGACCTCCTCGCCGTTGGCGAAGTGCCCCTCGAGCATGCCAACGTTCACGCCGTGATACTCGACGCGCGTAAAGCTGACGAAGCCGCGCTTGGGGACCCGCCGCTGGAGCGGCTGCTGACCACCCTCGAAGTGGTCCGGCATCTCGTTGTGCCGCGCGAGCTGACCCTTCACGCCTCGGGTCGAGGTCTTGCCGCGCCGCGAGCCGATACCGCGCCCGACGCGCTTCCGGCGCTTGCGCGCGCCCGACGGCGGCTGCAGGGTTTCAAGTGTAGTACCCATCGGAAGTCCTTTACTGCTGGTCGTCAGCCGGCTCGACGGCGACGAGGTGTTGGATCTTGCGGATCATGCCGCGGATCGACGGGGTGTCCTCAAGCACGCGCGAGTGGTTCAGTCGCCGCAGGCCGAGGCCCCGGACGGTGTCCTTCTGCGACTGCTCGCGATGGATCGGGCTGCGGACGAGGGTCACTTTGAGCTTCAGCGCCATGGTGCCTCCTACTGCGTCAGCTCGGCCAGCGGAAGCCCGCGGCGGCGCGAGACCGACTCCGGCGCGCGTAGACGCTTGAGCGCGTCGACCGTCGCGTGGATCACGTTCTGCGGGTTGTTGGTGCCGATGCACTTGCTGAGGATGTCGTGGATCCCCGCGCACTCGACCACCGCACGCACCGCCCCGCCCGCGATGACGCCGGTACCCGGCGAAGCCGGACGCAACAGCACCGTGCCGGCGCCGTGGTGCCCGATGATCTCGTGCGGGATCGTCGCGCCCGCGAGCGGCACCTGGAACAGGTTCTTGCGCGCGAGGTCATTCGCCTTGCGGATCGCCTCCGGGACCTCTTTCGCCTTCCCGTAGCCGATCCCGACCCAGCCGCGCTCGTTGCCGATCACGACCAGGGCGCTGAAGCTGAACCGCCGACCGCCCTTGACCACCTTCGCCACGCGGTTGATGTAGACGACGCGGTCGACCAGTTCTCCGAGGGATTCAATGTCGA
>CAZMML010000706.1:0-2980 GCA_964567335.1 uncultured Nannocystis sp.
ACTTCCTCTTCGTGATCGACAACTCCGCGAGCATGGAGGACAACCAGGCCGCGCTGGTCGCCAGCTTCCCCGGCTTCATCGACACCATCAAGTCGACCCTGTCGGCGACGAGCGATTACCACATCATGGTCGTCGACACCGACGACGACGGTCGCTGCGAACAGCCCTGCGTCATGGACTCCGACTACGCCGAGTTCTGCACGCCGCAGATGGCCTACGCGTGCACCGCGAACCTCACCGCCTGCGACACCACCCGCGGCGCCGGCGTCGTCCACCCCGTCGGCCTCTACGCCTCCAACAAGCCCTGCCCGATCACCGGCGGCAACCGCTACATGCTCCCGGAGGAGCCGGACCTCGCGGGCACCTTCGCCTGCGTCGCCAAGGTCGGGACCGCGGGCAACCCCTCCGAGCGGCCGATGAACGGCCTCCAGGAGGCCGTCAGCGCCGCCCTCAACGGACCCGGCGGCTGCAACGAGGGCTTCCTCCGCGACGACGCGTTGCTCGTGGTCACCTTCATCAGCGACGACCCCAACTACGAGGACATGGGCACGCCGCCGGAGTGGTACCAGAGCGTCGTCGACGCCAAGAAGGGCAACGTCGACGGGATCGTGGTCGCCGGCCTGATCCCCCACCCCGAGATGGGCTGCGGCAACGGCAACCCCGGTGGGTCGCACTGGCAGCAGTTCATCGACATGTGGGGCGACCACGGCATCTCGGGCTCGGTCTGCGAGCCCGACTACTCGCCCTTCTTCGCCCAGGCCGTGACCATCATCGACGAGGCCTGCGACAACTTCATGCCGCCCGGGTGACCCGCGGGGCCCGGGCGGCCCGCGCTTCGCTCAGTCGCCGTCGTGGGCGTCGGCGCCTCCGGCCGGCGGCGCCTTCGGGGGCGGCGCGCTCGCCGACGCGCCCGAGGGAGGCGTCGCGGCCTTCATGTCGATCGGCGGGTGGCCGTCCGGCATCGCGCTCGGGTTGATCAGCGGCGGCTTCTTGTTCGGGCCGCGCGGATCGGGCCCGAGGACATCGTCCATGATGTTCTTCACCTTGTACTTGGCGAGCAGCGCCTCCTTCAGGTCGCGTCGCCCCTGATGGAGCTTGCGCTGGGCCAGGCGCTCCTTGATCTGGTCCGCGAGCGCCTCCTTCGGGAGGTCGCCGGGCGGGTACTTGGCGATCACCTTGTTGATGTGGATCCCGAACTTGGTCTCGACCGGCTTCGAGATCTCGCCCGGCTTCAGCTTGAACGCGACGACGCTGAACTCCTCGACCATCCGGTCCCGGGTGAAGATGCCGAGGTCGCCGCCCTTGTCCGCGCTCGGGCCGATCGAGTTCTCCTTGGCGAGCTGCTCGAAGTCCGCCCCGGGCGCGGTCGCCTTTTTGTAGAGCTCCTCGGCCTTGGCGAGGGCCTCACGGCGCGCCTTCTCCTTCTCCTCCGGCGGGGGCTCCGGCGGCTTCTCGCCCATCGGCGGCGCGGTCGGCTGCGGCCCGATCGGGATCAGGATGTGCGAGGCGTGGATCCGCTCGCCGTCGGACTTGTAGTTCGGCTTGATCTTCTCGTACTCCTCGTCGACCTCGGCCTGCGACACGCTGAGCTTGCCGTCGGCCTCGAGGAACTGCTGCTCGAGCAGCTCCGCGACGTACATGTCGCGCAGGCTCTGCTCGGTCTCGCCGCGGCGCTGCAGGTGCTTGTCCCAGTCCTTGATCCCCTGCTTCTGCTGCGCCTCGCGCTCGGCGAGCTTGACCCGGTCGACCTCGATCCCGCGCGCCTTGGCCTCCTGGCGCAGGATCTCGTTGTACACGAGCCGCTCGGTGATCGACTTGCGGTAGCGGCGATCGGCCGAAGGCGGGATCTCCCGGTCGCGCTCGGTGTACTTCTTGACCTTCAGGTCGTAGATCTCGCGGAACTGCGAGAGGGGCAGCGCGACGTCGCCGACGGTGGCGATCGGATCGGGCAGCGCGGGCAGACCGCCCGCGTTGTCGGCCTTGGGCTTGTCGGCCACCTCGGGCACGGTCTTCCCGTCGGTCTTCTGCGGGGAGGGCGGCGCCTGCGTGCAGCCGGCCGCGAGGGCGAGGCAAACTCCGAAGCGAAGGATGTTGGGGGCGATGCGAGGCATGCTGGTCTCCTGACGACGCCCGCCTGCTGCGCGGGCGAAGGCCGAGCAAGGGTCGGCGGCGCGAGACTATACGCCCGAGAGCGCGCTGGACGCCAGAGCGCGGCAGACGTCGCAACCGCCGCGGCCGGCGTGTGAGAATTTACCCGCCCGCACGCGGCGGCGGCCAGGCGGCCGCCGAGTAACATCCCGCGCCCATGAGTGGCCTGGTTCAGATCCGGACCAAGACCCCCGCGCCGGCTGAGCCCGCGCCGGGCCAGCCGCGGGTCTACCTCGAGACCCTCGGCTGCCAGATGAACGAGGCCGACTCCTCGCTGATCCTCGGCCGCCTCCTCGCGCGAGGCTACGTCCGCGTCGACGATCCCGCCCGCGCCGACGTGATCCTCCTGAACACCTGCGCCGTGCGGGAGAAGGCCGAGGAGCGGGTCTACGGGCGCACCAGCCAGCTCCTCCGCCACCGCCGCGACAACCCCGACCTCGTCTTCGGGATCACGGGCTGCATGGCCGAGCACCTGCGCGACCGGGTCCCCCAGCAGGCCCCCCACATCGGCCTCGTCGTCGGTCCGGACAGCTACCGGAGGATCGCCGACCTCGTCGATCGCGCCCGCGCCGGCGAGCGCGTGGTCGACGTCCTCCTGGATCGAGACGAGACCTACGAGGGCCTCGACGGCGTCGCCGACGACGACGGCGTCAGCGGTCAGATCACGATCCAGCGCGGCTGCGACAAGTTCTGCACCTTCTGCGTCGTGCCCTACACCCGCGGGCGCGAGCGTGGCGTCGCCCCGCGCGAGGTCCTGCGCCACGCCCGCGGCCTGGTCGAGCGCGGCTACAAGGAGGTGGTCCTCCTCGGCCAGACCGTCAACTCCTACCGC
>CAZMML010000707.1:0-2972 GCA_964567335.1 uncultured Nannocystis sp.
CGGGCCAGCGCACGTGGTACTCCTGCACGCCGTCGCGGTTGGCGTAGGGCTGATCGCCGGCCTCGCTGCGGGCCAGCTCGAGGGCGAAGTTGCGGCGAGGGAGGGTCACGTCCGGCGCTCGTCGACGGGCGCGTCCGCGGCCCAGCAGCCGCGCGGGCCCAGGCAGACAGTAGCGCCGGCGCGTGCCCACGTCAGCGATCGGGGCCGCGCGGGGCCCCGCGCGGGCGAGCGCCGCGGGCGAGCGCGCGCGGGCGAGGTCAGTAGTCGAGGCGCAGACCGAGCGTCGGGAAGATCGGCAGCCCGAAGCCGCCGACCTTCTCGCGGTAGTCGTAGCTGTACACGTACATCTCGACGTTCTGGCGGTTGTACACGTTGAGCACGTCGAGGAAGACCAAGAAGCTCACGCGGCGGTAGATCCAGCGCCGGTCGACGCGGAGGTCGAGCTGGTGGAAGGGCGGGAAGCGGGCCGAATTCACCGTCCCGAGGATCGGCGTGAAGGAGCCCTGCGACTCGATCGAGCCGACCACCGGCGAGTAGGGCTGCCCCGAGACGAGGCGGAAGCGCCCGCCGATCTGCCAGCCGCGCGGGAGCTTGTACGAGGCGACGATCGTCAGGTTGTGGCGCTGGTCGAAGTCGCCGGGGAGGATCCGCAGATCGGGCTCGAGGGGTCGGCGGACGCGCAGGTCGCTGTGCATCCACGTGTACGCGATCCACCCGTAGAGGCGGTCGGTCAGCGCCCGGCGCAGCAGGAATTCGACCCCCCAGGTGCGCGTGTAGGCCTCCCGCGTGGGCCGCCCCGACGCCGCGATCGGCGGGTTCGCGTTGTCCTGCTCGCGGAAGAACCCCGTCACGTCGACCGTCGTCGCCGCGCCCAGGTCGTGGGAGAGCCCCGCGCTCCCCTGGTAGGCGCGGATCACCCGCAGCGTGTCCGCGCGCGGGACGAGGTTGAAGCTCGGCTCGAAGTTGGCGAAGTAGGGCGGGAGGATCACCTGGTTGGTGCCGACGTTGCCGCTGCTCGGCACGATCCGCGCGTCGACGCCGAACTCGTTGATCCGCGACTGGGAGTAGATCCCGGCGCCGAAGCGGACGCGCCAGCGGTCGGCGAGCTCCCACAGCCCCGTGATCCGTGGGTCGAGGGCGAAGGCCCGCTCCGACTTGTAGGCGAAGCCCGACGCGCGCGCCCCCGCGACCAGGAGCAGCGAGCCGAGCTGCAGCCGTCCGGTCATGTAGAGCCCGAGCCAGGTCTGGTCGCCGCTGACCCGCTGCTCGGGCGGCGGGCGGCTCACCCCGTCGGGGACGCGCCCGCGCGCGAGGAAGTGGTCGTAGATGAGGTCGGCGCCGGTGATCAGCTCGAAGCGGCGCGACAATTGTCGGCCGAGCTCCGCTCGCAGCGACACCACGTAGTCGCGGCGAAACTGCTCGCTGTCCTCGATCGGCACCAGCTGGCGCCCGACGTCGAAGCGCAGCGCCGGCGACACCAGCGCCGACCAGGCGCCGAGGCGCTGGCGATAGGTCAGGTCGAGGCGATGGAAGCTCGAGCGGAAGTCGAGCGCGTCGCGCGACTCGCCGGTCTCGGCGTCCTTGAAGCGGAAGCGGATCCGGTCGCCCGCACCGAGGACCCGCGCCGAGATCGAGGCGCCGCGCCGCAGCGGGAAGTCGGCCATCGCCTGGTAGTCGTAGTAGGTCGGCAGCACCGTCCCGGCCGAGTCGGTCAGCGCCTGCACCGCCCGCAGCGCCCCGTCGATGTATCCGCGCTGCCCCGCGAGGATGAACGAGCCCTTCTTGCCGAGCGGCCCCTCGACCATCGCGCTGGTCGCCGCGAGGTCGGCCTCGAGGAAGCCGTGCGCCCCGTCCCGTCGCCCGCGCCGCGGCTCGATCACGACCAGCCCGCCCGACGCGTTGCCGTAGCGGCTGTCGAAGTTGCCCGGCACGAAGTCCAGCCGCGAGATGATGTCCGCCGGCACGACGCTCGCCAGCGCCAGCGCGTGGAAGGCCCGCGGCACCGGGTGCTCGCCGATGTACACGCCCGACTGCAGCGGGCTCGCCCCGCGCAGGACGAGGAGCCCGAGCCCGCCGGGCGTCCGCGCCACGCCCGGAAGGTTCTGCAGCGCGCGCAGCGGGTCGCCCTGGCTCCCGGGCATGGTCGCGATCTCCTCGCGCGAGAGCGTGCGCGCAGTCGTCTCCGGGCGCCGCGGCGCCGCGGAGCCGCGGACCACCGTGCGGAAGGGGTTGAGCTCGGTCGGCCGCGGGAAGAGCTGGCGCTCGGTCACCCGCCGCGCGGCGACCTCCACGAGCTGCTCGAGGCGCTCGTAGCCCGGCGCCGCGATCACCCCGCGCGTGCGCCCCGGCGGCAGGCGGATCCGGAGCCGCCCCGCGGCGTCGGTCGTCGCCGTCCGCGCCGCTCCGTCGGCGGCGATCACCGACACCCGGACGTCGGCCAGCGCCGTCCGCTGCCCGGCCGCCCGCACGCGCGCGCGCAGCTCCCCGCAGTCGTCGCGCCCCGCGCATGGGTCGACGGCGACGGGCGCGTCGCCGCGGAGCAGGGGCGGCGCGTCCGCCGGGGCCTCGCCCGTCGGGGCGCCCGCTCCGAGCGTGGCGCGGAGGACATGTGCGAAGATACCGCTCAATCCTCGACCTCGACGCGGAACCACGCCGCGTCGGCGCTTCGGCCGTCGCCGAGCAGGACGTAGACGAAGACCGGCCCGGGCTCGTCCGGGGCGATCCACGTGACCTCGCCGAGTTCGCCGCCGGCCTCGAAGGGCGCGTCCGTGGTCGAGAACCACACCGCGGTCTGGGTCTCGCTCACCTCCGAGACGCTGACGTCGCCGTTGTCCTGGTCGATCGAGAGCACCACGTAGGTCTGCTCCGGCATCCGCGGCACCGCCGAGAGGCGGAGCGCGTCGCCCGTCTTGACGGCGAGCGTGCCCCCGCTCTCGACCTCCCGGAAGTACTCGCCGCCGCCCGGCGCCGGG
>CAZMML010000708.1:0-2970 GCA_964567335.1 uncultured Nannocystis sp.
GGCCCGCACCCTCCCCCTCGGCCTCCTGGGCCTGCTTCTTGGCGGCGATCGCCGCGTCGAGCGCCTCCCGCTGCTCGGCGGCCTCGGCCCGCTCAGCGCGCATGTCGCCGACCGCGCGGCCCGTCTCCTCGTCGACCTCCGCGTTGGCGGCCGCGAGCAGCGTCCCGGTGCCCTCGCGGGTGTCCTTCTCCGCCGAGATCAGGTGCCCCTGGCCGCCGTAGAAGCGCCGGTTGACGTAGAGGAAGACCGGGCAGGCGATGAAGAGCGACGAGTAGGTGCCGACCACGATGCCGATGAAGAGCGCGAAGGCGAAGTCCTTGATCGTCCCGGTGCCCAGCACCCAGGTGGCGACCACCACGAGCAGGGTCGTGCCCGAGGTGAGGATCGTGCGGCTGAGCGTCTCGTTGAGCGCGACGTCGGTCGTCTCCTCGATCGGCGCGTCCCGGTTGAGCGCGACGCGCTCGCGGATCCGGTCGAACACGACGATCGTGTCGTTGATCGAGTAGCCGATGATCGTCAGCAGCGCCGCGATCGTCTGGAGGTTGAACTCCTTCCAGGTCAGCGCGAAGGCGCCGATCGTGATCGTGGCGTCGTGGGCGAGCGCGACGATGCCGCCCGGCGCGAAGCGGAGGTCGAAGCGCAGCATCACATAGAGGAAGATGAAGCCGATCGCGTAGAGCAGCGACTTCACCCCGTCGGCCTTGAGCTGGCTACCGACCTTCGCGCCGACGGTCTCCGACGACACGATCGACGCGACCGCCCCGGCCCCGAGCGCGCGGTCGAGCTCGTCCTGGATCTTCACCCCGATCCCGATCAGGCTCAGCTCGACCGGGAATTCGTCCTGCTTGCCGGTGCTCTTGTCGACCTTGCCGACGCAGCCCGCCTTGCCCAGAAGATCCTCGAGCTCGCTGTACACCGGCGCCGCGTCGAAGACGAAGAACATCTTGCTGGCGCCGTCGTGGTACGACATCGGCCGCTTGAGCTTCGCCTTCGGGTAGGTCTTCACCGCCGCCTCGCAGGCGGCGGCGACGCTCATGTCGATCGACGCCACGTCCTTGACGTGGATCAGGACCTGGTTGTCGGCGTCGGGCACCGTCACCGCCGAGGCGCCCTCGAAGCCGGCGCCGTCGAGCGCGTCGCGGATCTCTTGGATCGGCGCCTCGCGGGAGAGCTGCAGCCGCACCGACGAGCCGCCCGCGAAGTCGATCCCGAAGTTGAGCGCCGCGCCCCGCGCGCTGACGTTGTAGACCATCAGCGCGAAGGTCGCCACGATCAGCAGGACCGAGAGCGCGATGAAGTAGCGCGCGTTCTTGACGAAGGGGAAGCGCGTGCCCGGCGGGATGATCTCGAAGAACTTCGCCATGACAGCCTCAGATGGACACGCGGTCGAAGCCGCGGCGGTTGGCCTGGAAGTCGAAGAAGACGCGGGTGCAGAACACCGCCGTGAAGATCGAGGTCGCGATCCCGATCAGCAGGGTGATGGCGAAGCCGCGGATCGGGCCCGAGCCGTACTGCCAGAGGACGAGCCCCGCGATCGCGGTGGTGAGCTGCGAGTCAAGGATCGTCGTGAAGGCGCGCTCGTAGCCCGCCTCGATCGCCGCGCGCGCGGTGTACCCGTCGCGCAGCAGCTCGCGGACCCGCTCGTAGATGATCACGTTGGCGTCGACCGCCATCCCGAGCGTGAGGACGACGCCGGCGATCCCCGGCAGCGTCAGCGTCGCCTGGAAGAAGGCCATCGCCGCGAGGATCAGGATCACGTTGAAGATCAGGCCGAACACCGCGATGAGGCCGGACAGGCGGTAGTAGATCGCGGTGAAGAGCACGACCGCCGCCAGCCCGACCACGAAGGCCCAGAAGCCGCTCTCGACGGCGTCCTTGCCGAGGTCGGCGCCGACGCGGATCTCGAACTCCTTGACCAGCCGCGCCGGGAGGCTGCCCGACTTGAGCACCTTGACCAGGTCGTTGGCCGCGTCGCGGACGCTCTGCCCCGGCGTCTCGCCCATGCTGATCCGGACGTTGCCGCCGGGGATCCGGTCCTGGAAGACCGGGTCCGAGGAGACCGCGTCGTCGAGCATGATCGCCATGCGCCGACCGATGTTGTCGCCCGACATCTGCTCGAAGCGGTCCGCGCCGAGGCGGTCGAGCTTGAGGTCGACCCCCGGGAGGCCCGTCTGCGGGTCCGGGCTGACGTTCGCGGAGATGATGCTCTCGCCCGTGACCTCGGCGCGCGACTTGACGATGTGGGTCCGCCACACCCGCGTCGGCGTGCCGCGGACGTTCATCGCCTCGGCCCCGTACGCCACCATGTGGCTCGCCGGCAGGCGGAACTGCGGCGGGAGCTGCAGGAAGAAGTCCTCGAGGGTCTTCCGCTCCTTGGCGAAGAAGGCCCACACGTTCTCGACCGAGGTGCCGCCCTTCGAGCTGCTGTAGTTGGGCATCTTGTTGACGCTGATGCCCATGCCCGGACGGACGAGCCCGGCCTCGTAGATCGCCTGGAGGTAGTTCTTGCCCTCCGGACCGAAGGCCAGCTCGTCGTCGATCATCCGCATCTCGAGCACGGCCGCGCGCTCGATCACCTTCAGGAGGCGCCGGAAGTCGCTCGACTCCTCGAGGATCTGGTCACGCGCCCGCTCGGTCAGCGTCAACGTCACCGTGTCCAGCGCGGCCGGCTTGCCTGGGTCGTCCGGCAGGATCGCCAGCTCGATGCCCGGGCCGAGGCGATCGTCGACGATCGTCTCCTCGAAGATCTTGCCCGCGAACACCCGCGCCAGCAGCGCCCGCGCCTCCTGCCCGGTGAGCGTCAGCGTCACCGTGCCGGGCTCCATCATGCTCTCGGCGGCGACCACCTGCTGCGCGCCTGCGCCCTGCAGCAGCGGCCGCAGGCGGGCGATCGTCTCGGTGCGCGCCGCCTTGACCTCGGTCGTCGTGTCCGAGAGGCCCGGCAGCTCGATCACCAGCTGTCGGTTCTTC
>CAZMML010000709.1:0-2968 GCA_964567335.1 uncultured Nannocystis sp.
GCAGCCCGTGACGGACGAAGGTCCCGACGATGTACGACGCCGTGCCCGTGAGGTCGCCCAGGCCGAAGACTGCGACCACCACTTCGTCACCGGGCCGGTCGATGTCGAGATCCCTCGCGGGGGCGGAGCTCGAGCTGACGATCCAGCCCTGATGCGCGTCGCCTACCCCGGGATCTGGCAGAACGGTGGTTCGAGGACCTCCTCGTTGTTGTCCTCCTTGCACTCCGCCTCGTTCGCCCTGGCGCGGATGATCAGCTTCTCGAAGGCCGAAGGGTCGAGCTCGACCGCGACGCCCTCGGCGTACTGGCCCGGGTCGATGACGCCCGCGTAGGGCTGGCTGGCGGCCAGCATCTCGACCCCGCCCATCACCCCGTAGACCTCGATGACGGCCCCGGCCGTCAGCGGGGACGCGCCCTCGTTGCCGAGCTGGACCCACAGCTTCAGGTAGTCCGAGGTGCAGCTCGCCTGGCAGGGGCTGACCTTGAGCGTCAGGTCCGGCGTCGCTGAACCGTCGGGCGGCGACAGGTCGCCCGAGCGGAAGTTGTTGTACTGGGCCCAGTTAGGCTGCGGCATCGTCGGGATCGAGCCGTCGTCGGCGACGTTCGTGATGTTGTACGCGTGCTGGTTCCAGATCTTGCGGCCCGGCCGCCATGACTTGTCGGCGTCGCCGAGGACCGTCAGCCCGATCGCGTCGACGACGGCGATCTCGACCTGACCGTCGCCGTCGACGTCGGCGATGATCGGATACTCGATGATCGTCCCGCTGCTGTGCGGCTCGTAGAGCAGCCGCAGCGACCCGTCGGTGCCGGACCAGATGTAGAGGTTGATCTCGTCGGCGTACACGACCTCGGCGACGCCGTCGCCCTCGAAGTCGTAGACCGACGAGCCCGTCGCGGCCGAGGACATGTCCTGGGTCGGGTTGCTCCAAAGCACCGTGCCGTCGGTGTCGAACACCGTGTACGCGGTCAGGCCCGCGACCCCGATCTCCGGCAGGCTGTCTCCGTCGAAGTCGGCGATCGTCGGCGGCCCGCCGCCCTGGGCGGGGTTGTTGATGTTCCACAGGACGCCGCCGGCGTTGTCCATCAGCCGCACCGTGCCGGTCGCCGCGACCACGATCTCCGGCACGCCGTCCTTGTCGAAGTCGGCGACCGCCGGGTAGCCGTCAGCCAGGCCGTTGAACCACAGGTCCGCGCCCTCGGCGGTGTAGAGCGCGTTGGCGGCGACGACCTCCTGCACCCCGTCGCCGGTGACGTCGAGCGGGAAGGCGGTGCTCGAGAAGAGCCCAGCGCCGGTCCCGTGGGTCCCCTTGCCGCGCAGCGTGCCGTCGGCGCGGAGGATCACCCGCCCGGCGACGACCTCGGGCGAGCCGTCGCCGTCCATGTCGCCGATCGCCGGGGCGGTGTAGCAGTAGGACATGTCCAGCGGGAATGGCTCCGTCATCCACTTCTGCGCGCCGTCGTGCTCGAACGCGATCACGCGCAGGTCGGCGGTGATCCCGACGATCTCGAGCTTCTTGTCGCCGTCGATGTCGCCGACCGCCAGGCTCGAGCTGCCGCAGAGCGGCGTGCCGGCGACGCTGAGGATCTCCTTGAGCCCGTCGCCGGACATCACCCGCAGGGTGCCCGGCGCGAACTGTCCGTTGTCGAGGGTGACGTAAAGGATGTCCGGGGTGTCTTCGGCGTCGATCACCCCGTCGCCGTTGTCGTCGCTCAGCGAGGCGACGATCGGCGGCGTGTAGCTGGAGATCGAGCCGGGGTTCACGGTCCACGCGCTCTTGGTCCACTCGACCACCGGGTTGAACATCCCGATCATCGGATCGACCTTGCAGGTCGGGTCGCTCGGGCCCATGAAGCCGGCGGGCGGGGTGTCGACGCAGGCCTGCGGGTCGCTGGTCGTCCCCGAGCTCGAGCCAGCGGTGGTGGAGGAGGTCGTCGTCGCCTCGGTCGCGCCGACCGTGCCCGACCCGCCGGTCGGTTCTCCCGTGCTCGCGGAGGAGCTCGAGGTCGGCGCGTCGCTCGTCGGACCAGGGCCCGTGACCGTCGCGCTCGCCTCGTCGCCTCGACCCGTGTCGCCGCACGCGAGAAGGAGGGATCCGCAGAGTATCGCCGAAGGTCGCCGCATGGTCGCAGTGAGCCACGCCCGCGGGCTCGCCGTCAATCACCCGCAGCCGGTCTGGACCCCCCATGGACGCGGCGCTCCTGCGGGTCGCGGGGCCAGGACGTCCCGGCAGCGCCGCCGTGCGCTTCGATCGGGTGCAGGGGACCTCATGGGCCGAAATGGCGGAGCGAAGAAGAGCGGCCCTGTTCCGACGTCCACCTCGCGCTGCTGACCGGCGCGTCTCGACGACGCGAGCCGCTCTTCGGCGTCTGAGGCCGCCGCGAACACGACGAATCGACGCGCACGATCGTCGTGCGGACGGAGCTCGGTGGCGCAGTCCTGGAGGCCTGGTCTAGCGGCGACGCTTCAGGAGGCCGAGCGCGAGCAGGGCGACCGCGGCGAACCCCGCGTCGGAGGGGTCGTGGGTCGTGCAGGCGCAGCCGCCGGGCTTCTTCATGTCCTTGGCGTCACCCTTGGTGGGGTCGGTCTTGGTGTCCTTGGGTTCGACCCTGGTGTCCTTGGGGTCAGCCGGGGCCGGGGGCGGGGCGCTGGCGACGAACTTCAGCTCGGGGACATCCTGGGCGACGTAGGTCGCCAGAGAGCCGCCGCGGTCGGCGAAGGCGAGGCCCTGGGCCGGCTTGGCCTGCCCGTCGCCGCCGCCCTTCCAGTCCGCCCAGGGCCCGCCCCAGCGGCCGCGCCGCGGGTTCTGGCACGTGATCTTCCCGGGCCACGGGTGGCGGATGATGTAGCGCCCCTGGAAGTTGTTCTGCCCGCTCGGGGTCGCGCCCTTCTCGAGCCCGAGCGCGCCGCCGATCTCGCGCCCGCCGACGACCGCGCCCGCGGCGCGGAACACCAGGTCCTCGCCGAGCGC
>CAZMML010000710.1:0-2964 GCA_964567335.1 uncultured Nannocystis sp.
GACGAAGGTCCAGGCGAGCGCGCCCGCGGCGACGAGCGCGAGGGCGCGCGCGGAGAGGTCTGTCCCGAGGACCAGGATCGCGGCGACGAGCGGGAGGTAGAGGACGTAGGGGCTGGCCCAGTGGGCGCGGGTGAGCCGCTCGGCGAGGGGCCGGTGGAAGAAGGGGGGCGAGCTGGCCCTCGGGTCAGGGGCAGGCTCGGGCCCGAGGGCCGCGTCGAGGAGCGCGTCGGTCAGGACGGGGTGGCGCGGCACGGCTACTCCCGGCGCCGCACCCGCCAGTACTCGCCGAGCAGGACCGCGGCGGCGCAGGCGACGTTGAGGCTGTCCAGCGCGCCGGTGCCGGGGATCCGGATCGTGTGGTCGGCGGCGCCGGCGACGTCGGCGGGGAGGCCGCCGGCCTCGGCGCCGAGCATGAGGACGACGCGCGGGGGGAGCGGCTCGTCGTAGAGCGAGGCGCGGGCGCGGGCGGAGGTGGCGAGGACCCGGAAGCCGGCGCGGCGCGCGGCGCTCAGCGGCGCCGGGCCGGGTGGGAGGCTGATCACGTCGACGAACTCGCCGCCGCCCTCGGCGGTCCGGAGCATCGCCGGCGAGGCGTGGACGTCGAGGCCCGCGGCGAGGACGCCGTCGACGCCGACGTGGGCGCAGACGCGGACGATCGCGCCGAGGTTGTGCGGGTTGGTGACGCCGCCGAGGTAGAGGAGGCAACGCGGGGCGCCGGGGGCGCCGCGCCGGAGGAGGACGTCGAGGCCCAGGGCAGGGCGCTCGCGGGCGATGAAGCAGACGCCCTCGTGGTGGGTCGACTGGGTGATCTTCTCGAGCTCGTCCTCCTCGACGACGTGATAGGCGATCCTGCGCTCGGCGCAGCGGCGGAGGAAGGCGCCGAAGGTCGGCAGGCGCGCGGCGCTGAGGTAGACGCGGCGGACGTCGTCGGGGCGACGCTCGGCGATGGCGAGGCAGGCGTTGACGCCGCAGACCTTGATCTCAGGGGCGGGGGCGGCGGCGCGGGGGCTGCGGAGGTCGCGAGGCATCGGGCGGCGAGGATACGCTCGGTCCGCGCGCCCGCGGAGTCAAGGACCCCGCGGTCGGAGGAGGAAGGTCGCGGCGATGCCGAGCTGGCGCTCGAGCTCGGCGAGGAGCACCTCGGCGGCGGCGAGGTCACCGGTCCGCGTGCGGGCCTCGATCGCGGCGGCGAGGGCGTTGAGGTGGAAGAGCCGCATGCCGCCGGCGCTCCCCTTGAGGCTGTGGGCGGCCTCGCGGGCGGGCGACGACTCGCCTGCGACCAGGGCCTCGCGGATCCTTGCGAGCAGGCCGGCGGCCTCGCTGACGAAGAGCTCGGCGATCTCGGTGGCGGTGGCGGCGCCGAGCATCCGGTGGAGCTGCTGGTAGCCGTCCTCGGCCTCGCGCTCGAGGTCGGCCTCGGTCGCCAGGAGGGCCGGATCGAGGGCGGGCGGGCTGCTTGGGCTCGGGGGCGGGCGGGCGCGCTCGAGGGACGCGCGCAGCTCGCTGACCTGGATCGGCTTGCTGACGTAGTCGTCCATGCCGGCCTCGAGGCAGACCTCGCGATCTCGGTGCATCGCGTTGGCGGTCATGGCGATGATCCGCGGCTGGGGTCCGCCGCTGGCGCGGATCCTCCGGGTGGCCTCGAGGCCGTCCATCTCCGGCATCTGCACGTCCATGAGGACGACGTCGTAGGCGTGGCGGCTGAGGGCCTCGAGGGCCTCGATGCCGTGGAAGGCGCTGTCGGCGCGGTAGCCGAAGCGCTCGAGGAGGAGGAGGATGAGCTTCTGGTTGGTGGTGTTGTCCTCGGCGACCAGGATCCGCAGCGGCAGGCGCTCCGCGAGGGAGGGGTCGAACTCGGGGGCGGCGACGTCGCGCGGGGCCTGCCGCGGGGCGCTGCCGAGGACCTGGGAGAGCGCGCCGGCGAGCTGCGAGCTCTTGATCGGCTTGCTGAGGGCGAAGTCGTGGGCGTAGTGGCTGAGCGCGACGGAGCGGCGGGTGAGCGGGGTGAGCAGGACGACGGGGATCCGGGCGCCGCGGAGGGCGAGGATCAGCGGGCTCGTGTGGTCGTCGGGGAGCAGGGCGTCGACGAGCGCGACGTCGACGGCGACCTGACCGATGCTGAGGAGGGCGTCGGCGGCGGACGCGAAGGTCAGCGGCATCATGCCCCAGGCGTGCGCGCGGTCGGCGAGGAGGTGCCGCTGCGGGGCGCTGGCGTCGACGATCAACACGTGCTTGCCGGCCAGCGGGGCGATCGGCTCGGGCGCGGGGGCGGATGTGTCGGCGCCGGCGCGGATCGTGAAGCAGAAGGTCGAGCCGCGGCCGACCTCGGAGATGGCCCACATGGTGCCGCCGAGCATCTCGGCGAGGCGCTTGCTGATCGCAAGGCCGAGGCCGGTGCCGCCGTACTTCCGGGTGGTCGAGGTGTCGAGCTGGCTGAAGCTCTGGAAGAGGCGGTCCATACGGTCGCGCCGGACGCCGATGCCGGTGTCCTGAACGGCGAACTGGAGCTCGGGGGCGCCGGCCTCGGGGCCGCGGGCGCTGATCGTGATGGTGATGTCGCCCTGGGCGGTGAACTTGACGGCGTTGCTGAGCAGGTTGAGGAGGATCTGCCGCAGGCGCGTGGAGTCGGTGACGATCCGCTCCGGCACGCCGGGCCGGAGCGTCACCGCCATGTTGAGCGGCTTGTCGCCGAGCTTGCTGGCGGCGACGAGGTCGACGACGCCCTCGACGCACTCGCGGAGGTCGAAGGCGTCGCTCTCGAGCTCGAGCTTGTTGGCCTCGATCTTCGAGAAGTCGAGGATGTCGTTGATGATCGTCAGCAGCGACTCGCAGGAGCCGCGCAGGGTGTCGACGAAGTCGCGCTGCTCCTCCGAGAGCGGGGTGTCGAGGAGGAGGCCGGTCATGCCGATGATCGCGTTCATCGGCGTGCGGATCTCGTGGCTCATGTTGGCGAGGAAGGCGCTC
>CAZMML010000711.1:0-2960 GCA_964567335.1 uncultured Nannocystis sp.
CTCGACGCCCGCGGCGATGATCTCGACGTTGCGCGCGAGCGCGCCGAGGCCGGCCCGGACGCCGAAGCTCCGACCCTGATCGTTCGCGGTGCCCATCGGTAGCATGCCGAGCGGGACGTCGACGCCGTGGTTCTCGCGCGCCAGGATGATCCCCTTGGCGGTCTCGGCGAAGGTCCCGTCGCCGCCGAGGTAGATCACCCGCGCCACGTCGTCGCGCTCGAGGCGCTGCGCGAGCGCGGGGACGGTGCGCCCCTCGGGCAGGGTGGAGAAGAACTCGGGCTCGAGCCGGGCCTTCTTGAGGGCCTCCATCGCCGCGGCGATCGCAGCGGCGGCCCGACCGCTGCGGGCCGTGGGGTTTCCGACGAGCAGCGAGACGCGCGGCCGAGCCAAAGCGGAGCCACGCTACCGCCCCTCCAGGGCCGAGGACAAGCCCGGCCTCGCGTCCGTCAGGGACGCAGACCCGAGGCGGCGGGGGCGGGTTTCACGGCGAGCGGGGCGGCGAGTCACGCCGCGCGGCCGCTCCGTCCGGGCGCGGATCTGATAGGCGTGGAGCATGCTCCGCCCCGCCGTCGCGCTCCCCCTCAGCCTCACCCTCGCCCTCGTCGGCTGCGCCGGCAAGTCCGCCGACTCGGCGACGCCCGCGCCGACCGGTGGGGGTCAGGAGACAGGTGCGAAGGGACCTGGCTTCAAGTTCGAGAACCCCGGCGGCATGTGGATGCCGGGTCAGCTCGCGGGGCAGGCCGAGACGCTGCGGCAGCTCGGCGTCGCCGACCCCGCGGCGCTGGCGGATCTGACCGGGCACCCGCTCGGCGCGGTGGTCAGCCTCGGCGGCTGCTCGGCGTCCTTCGTCTCCCCCGAGGGGCTGGTGATCACCAACCACCACTGCGTGACGCGTTACCTGCAGGTGAACTCGACGCCGGAGCGCAACCTGCTCAAGGAAGGGTTCCTCGCGCGCTCGCGGGCGGAGGAGCGCTCGGGCGGGCCGGTCGCGCGGGTGTACGTGACGACGACCTTCACGGACGTGACCGACAAGGTGCTCGGCGGGCTCGAGGCCGTCGCCGGCGAGCAGCGCTTCAAGTCGATCGAGGACCGCCGCAAGCAGCTCGTCGGCGCCTGCGAGGGCGGCAAGACGGGCGTCCGCTGCACCGTGGCGAGCTACTTCGAAGGGGCGCAGTTCTACCAGATCGAGCAGATCGAGCTCCGCGACGTCCGCCTGGTGTACGCGCCCAACGACGGGATCGGGGTCTTCGGCGGCGACGTCGACAACTGGCGCTGGCCGCGGCACACCGGCGACTTCGCGTTCCTCCGCGCGTACGTCGGCAAGGACGGCAGCCCGGCCGACTTCTCGCCCGAGAACGTACCCTACCGGCCGAAGCACTTCCTCAAGGTCGCCGCGGAGAAGGCGACCGAGGGGAGCTTCGTGATGGTCGCCGGCTACCCGGGCCGCACGCAGCGCCTCAAGACGGCGGCGGAGGCGCAGCAGGCGGCGGAGTGGTACTACTCCCGGCAGATCGAGCTCTACGAGCAGCAGGTCGCGCTCATGGAGGCGATCGGGAAGCAGGACGAGACGGCCGCGATCGCCGGGGCGTCCCGCCTCCGCGGGATCCACAACTACCTGCTCAACTTCCGCGGGATGCGCGAGGGCCTGGTCAAGGGCGGGGTCGCGGCCGAGAAGGCGCGGCTCGAGGGCGAGCTCCAGAAGTGGATCGAGGCCGACGCGGACCGGAAGGCCAAGTACGGCGATGTGCTGGCGCAGATGGCGGCGATCACGGCCGAGAAGGCGAAGACGCGCGAGCGCGACGTGGCCCACGAGGACCTCGTGAAGGGCTCCGCGCTCCTGCAGGCCGCGGACACGATCGTGCGCCTCGCCGACGAGCGCCAGAAGCCGGACCCCGAGCGCAAGCTGGGGATGCAGCAGCGCGACGAGAAAGACCTCGAGCAGGCGACCGAGGCGATGCAGGCGAGCTACCACGCCGGGCTCGACCGGGCGCTCTTCCGCCTCTACCTGCAGCGCGCGGCGAAGCTGCCGGAGGCCGAGCGGCCCGAGGTCTACGCGGCGATCGTCGGCAAGGCGAGCGCGGTGAGCGACGCCGAGATCGACGAGGCGCTCGACAAGCTCTACAAGGGCACGAAGCTCGGGGACGCGTCGTCCCGGGTGGAGGCGCTCCGCGGCGCGAGCCCGAAGGCGATCGCGGCGAGCAAGGACCCCTTCATCAAGCTGGCGGTGAAGGTCCGCGCGCTGCACGACGCGCATAAGCAGCGGGCCGAGGCGCTCTCGGGGTCGATGTCGGCGCTGCGCCCGCGCTACATCGAGGCGCTTCGCGCCTACACCAAGGGTCCCCTGGCGCCTGACGCGAACGGCACGCTGCGGGTGACCTTCGGGACGATCCGCGGGTACAGCCCGAGCCCCGACGCGCCGGTGTACCGGCCCTTCACCACGGTCTCCGAGATGGTCAAGAAGCACACCGGGGAGCGGCCCTTCAACGCGCCGAAGGCGGCGCTCGACGCGATCGCGGCCAAGAAGTTCGGGCCCTACGCGGCGCCCGAGCTCGGCGAGGTGCCGCTCGACTTCCTGTCAGACCTCGACATCACCGGCGGGAACTCGGGCTCGTCGACCCTCAACGCGCGCGGTGAGCTGACCGGCCTGGTGTTCGACGGGAACATCGAGGCGATGGCGAGCGACTGGGTGTTCATGCCGAAGATCACCCGGGCGATCCACGTCGACGTTCGCTACATCCTGTGGGTGATGGACGCGGTCGACCAGGCCGACCACCTGCTGCAAGAGATGGGCGTGACCCCGGCGCTCTAGCCGCCAGTACACGCACATCGAGCGGTCTAGCGAGCCGCCTGCCCTTGCGTCGTTCCCCTGAAGACGCGCAGGAGCGGGGCAGGGAAGGTTGTGCAAGGCGAGACCCGGCCCCGCCGGAGTAGGGCGCAGGCGGGGCGGAGCCCGTTTCACC
>CAZMML010000712.1:0-2957 GCA_964567335.1 uncultured Nannocystis sp.
GCCCGCCCTTCGGCACCCAGGTGAAGACCGCCCACGACATGGAGCGCGAGCACGGGCTCCTGAGCCGCCTCGCGCCGGTCTTCCCGCTCGCCCCGCGCCCGGTCCACCTCTGCAGCGACGAGGCGATCCTCGGCGCCAAGTTCTACCTGATGGAGCGGCGACGCGGCGCGATCCTCCGCCGCCGCCCGCCCCCCGGCGTGGAGCTCTCGCGCTCCTGCGCGACCTCTCGGCCGCCCTCGTCGACGCCCTCGTCGAGCTCGACGCCGTCGACCTCGCCGCCAGCCGCCTGGACGAGCTCGGCCGCCCCGAGGGCTACGTCCTCCGCCAGGTCGAGGGCTGGACGCGCCGCTACCTGGGCGCCCAGACCGACGATGTCCCAGAGGTCCTGCGCGTTGCGACCTGGCTCTCCGAGCACATGCCGACCTCCCCGGCGCCGACCCTGATCCACAACGACTTCAAGCACGACAACCTCGTCCTCGACCCCTCCGAGCTCTCGCGGATCACCGCGATCCTCGACTGGGAGATGGCCACCGTCGGCGACCCGCTGATGGACCTCGGCACGGCCCTCTGCTACTGGGTCGAGCCGACCGACGCCCCGGAGCTCGTCGCCCTCGCCTTCGGCCCGACCACCGCCCCGGGCAGCTTCACGCGCGCCGAGTTCGCCGAGCGCTACGCGCGGAGGTCCGGGCGCGACCTCGGCGCGCTCGCCTTCTACTACGCCTTCGGCCTCTTCAAGACCGCCGTCGTCCTCCAGCAGATCTACGTCCGCTACGTCCGGGGTCACACCCGCGACGCCCGCTTCGCCGATCTCCTGCGTGGGATCCGCGCGCTCGCGGCCCAGGCTGAGCGTGTCACCACGACCGGCCTGTAACATCGGCCCGCCGGCTTCGTTAAGCCCACGCCATGCGCCTCCTGTCTCCTACGCTCCTCGCCCTCTCGCTCCCTCTCACCCTCGCGCTCCCGGCCTGCGGCGACCCAGGCGGCGGCGATCTGACCGGCGAGACCACAGGCGGCCCCAGCACCGGCCCGGGCGGGAGCACCGACGTGAGCGGGAGCACCGACACGTCCTCGACCGGGCCCACGTCCGGCGATGAGACCTCGAGCTCGACCTCCGACGCGTCGACCACGAGCAGCAGCACCACCACCACGAGCGCCACCACCAGCGAGGGATCGACCACCCAGAGCGACACCGGCAGCAGCAGCGGCGACACCACCGGCGGGGTCGACGATCTCCCGCCGACCCAGGGCGACGCGCTCGAGGAGTGGCTCGCCCTCGGATCCTACAAGTCCTGGGCCGCCGAGTCGAAGGTCCACATGTCGACGGGCCCGCACGGCGGCAACGTGCGCACCTACGTCAACGCGGCCCTCTTCAGCTCGCTCGAGGCCGGAAACGCGATGCACCCGCAGGGCGCCGCGACCGTCAAGGAGCTCTACGGCGGCGGCGTGGATACGATCACGGGCTACGCCGTCATGGTCAAGGTCGCACCGGACAGCGCCGGCGGCGAGGGTTGGTACTGGTACGAGCGTGTCGGCGGGACGACCTACGCCGACGGCACCGGCGTCGGCCTCTGCTCCGGGTGCCACGTCGGCGGCGCGGACTACGTGCTCACCCCCTTCCCGCTGCAGTGACGCGGAGGGCGCGGCGATCCGCCGCGGGGCGCCGACGCACCTTCGCGGCCAGGCCAATTGCTGCTAAGGTGGATCTGCGAGCGGGTTGCTCTGGAGGAGGCCCAAAGTTCTACCTACACCGTTCAACCAGGGGTCCGTCTCTGACGGCAGGTGCGCAGGCTCGTTCGACGAGAAGCCCGACGCGGTTACCATGGACCCCACCTACTTGATGTAGGGGTTGAACTTCGGCCTGTACCAGGGCAGCCCGCTCGCTTACGGCTCGTGGTATAGCGCGGGTCGTCATGGCCAACCCGAGCGTTTTCTTCGACATCACCATCGCCGGCAAGCCCGCCGGGCGGATCACCTTCGAACTCTTCGCCGACGTCGTCCCCAAGACCGCCGAGAACTTCCGCGCCCTCTGCACCGGCGAGAAGGGCTTCGGCTTCAAGGGCTCGATCTTCCACCGCGTGATCCCGGACTTCATGCTCCAGGGCGGCGACTTCACCCGCCACAACGGCACCGGCGGCAAGTCGATCTATGGCGAGAAGTTCGCCGACGAGAACTTCAAGCTCAAGCACACCGGCCCTGGCCTGCTCTCGATGGCGAACGCCGGCCCGAACACCAACGGCTCGCAGTTCTTCATCACCACCGTCACGACCTCGTGGCTCGACGGCAAGCACGTCGTCTTCGGCAAGGTGACCGGCGGGATGGATGTCGTCAAGGCGGTCGAGAAGCTCGGCTCCCGCACCGGAGCCACCAGCAGCGAGATCAAGATCTCCGACTGCGGCCAGCTCTCCTGACCCTGGGGACAGCCCCGATCGGCTACCAGTGCAGCCCGATCTGGAGCGCGCCCTGCAGCGCGTGCCCGACCGACCAGTAGGGCTGCTCGAGCCCGTCCGCGGGCACCCGCGCCGTCATCAGCCGGTACACCGTCGTGAAGCCCAGCGTCACCTGACCTGAGATCCACGCGTCGAAGCCGGCCCCCGCCCGCAGTTGGGCCCCGCGCAGCACGCCCTCGACCGGATGGGCGATACGCACCATCCCGCCGCCGAGCTCGAGCAGCGGCTGAAAGCGCCGCTTCAGGAAGTAGACCCGGACGAAGAGCGCGTCCCAGAAGAGCGCGCCGCCGTTCTCGATCTTCTTCTCCGTGGTGCCCGGGATCGTCTGGCGCACGCTGGTGTGGACCTGGCCCGAGAGCCCCATCCCCAGGCCGAGGCGATTGCCGAGGCGGAGCCCGATGTCTGCGCCTGCCCCAATGGTCAGCAGGGTAGGCCGAGCCGGCGTGTCGCCGCCGATCGGCCCCGACACCGTCAAACGCGGCGCGAGCCAGAAGCGGCCACGCCAGGAGT
>CAZMML010000713.1:0-599 GCA_964567335.1 uncultured Nannocystis sp.
TGGCGGCCCCGCTCGAGGTCCTGCTGCCCGCCGAGGAGGCGCCGCTGCGGCGCCTGGTAGGCGAGCGCCTGGGCGAGGCGCTGCGGGCGCTGATGACCCGCTGGCTGATGACGATCGCGCTGCCGGACGGCGATCTGCCGCTCGGCCGCGACGTGCCGCGGGCGTCGGAGAGCGGGATGTTCCCGGCGGCGCTCCGCGTGCTGGAGCTCCCGGAGCTGCGGGCGGTGGTGTCGCAGGTGGATCGCACGCCCGACACGACCGAGGGGAGCGCGGCCGACGACTGGGGCGCGCTCGCGGACCGGATGAACTTCATCGTCGACCTCTTCCGCTCGCGCCAGCGCGACCTCGGGCTGCGGCGCGCGCCCTTCTCCCGCGAGCAGGTCGTCGACCTCGTCGCCGGGGCCCGCCCGCGGGGGCTGCTCTGAGTCACTCGACCTGGACGTAGAGCGAGAAGGGGAAGTTGCCCTGGCCGTCGACGAAGGTCGCGTCGGGGACGTCGATCACGAACTCGTGCGCGCCGGCGGCGAGCGGGCCGAGCGGGACGCGGCGGGTGTCGATGACGTCGCCGGGGCACCAGTTGCTGAACGACTGCCACTCCT
>CAZMML010000713.1:609-2953 GCA_964567335.1 uncultured Nannocystis sp.
GTCGCTGCGCGGGACGGGCCCGTAGATCCCGTTACCCTGGGTGTTGTACTTGCGGAAGGGCTCGCAGGAGGTGCGTCCTGGGCGGTACTGGAGGACCTCGGCGCCGTCGACGTAGACGAAGTGCTGGCGGCGGATGTACTCCTCGCCGCCCTCGTTGGCGCCGTGGTTGGAGGTGATCAGGACGAGCTGCGCGCTGGGGGTGTCGGCCGGGAGGGTGAAGGTGCGGGTCTTGCGGGTGGTGCCGATCTGGTCGCTCGCGCCCTCGGCGTAGTTGTTGAAGTCCTCGCTGATCGCGACCGGCACGAGGTCGCGCCAGGTCGGGGCCGGCTGCTTGCTGGTGGTGTAGAGCAGGAGGGTGCCGAGCTGGGTGTCGTTGCGGCCGGCGCAGCCGGCGACCTCGTTGTTGGCGGCGTAGGGGACGCCGAAGACGCTCAGCTCGAGCCAGACGTCGCGGCCGGCGAGCAGCTCGGGGTCCTTCAGGATCGCGACCAGGTCGTCGGCGACCCACTCGTAGGGGACGCTCATCGGCTGCTTGTTCATGTTCATGAACGGGGTGATGAAGCGGGCGACCTCGATCCGGTCGACCTCCGCCGGGACGTAGGTGTCCGCGCCCTCCGGGACGAGCGCGAGGTTCACGCCGCCGAGCCGGTCGTAGTTGTCGCAGAGGGCGCCGATGATGACGCCGATCTGCAAAGTGCTCTGGATCTTCGCCAGGGTCGCGTCGTCGAGGCGGGTCGCCACGAGCGCGTTCGAGTGGCGGATCACCCCGGGGGGCAGCGGCTCGTCGACGGTGGCGGCGTAGCCGTCGTAGAAGACGATGTCCTCGAGCACGGTGATCAGCTCGGGGTCGGGCGGCGGGAGCGGCCCGCCGCTGCTGCTGGAGCCCTCGCCGGTGGTCGTCGGATCGGTGTCGCTGGTCGTGGCGACGGAGGTGGCGCCGCTCGAGCCGGAGCTGTCGCTGACGCTGGTGTCGCCGCCGGGAGGCGCGGGGCAGGCGGCGAGCGCGGCGAGCAGGGCGAGCGCGGGGGGGCGGAGCGAGGCCATCCTCCGAGGCTAGCAGAGCGTCAGGCCGGCAGGGGATCGAAGCCGGGCGGCGGCGCGGCCTCCGCGAGCCAGCGCGTCCCGTCGTAGACGACCATGGGCGGCGTCGGGTGACCTATCACGCTGAGGTGGGTGACGAGTCCGTGCTCCGGGCGCCAGAAGTGGAGGGCGCAGGCGGGCGGCTCCATCACGACGGCGAGGCGGCGGGCGGGGATCAGGTCGAGCGCGACCTGGTGCGCGGTCGAGGGGCAGGTGAAGGCGAGGGCGCCGGCGACGCGCGCGGTCATCGGCCGGTGGACGTGGCCGCAGATCACCGCCTCCACCTGCGGATGGCGGCGCAGCACGGCCGCGAGCTCGCCGGCGCCCTCGAGGCCCATCGCGTCGATCGCGGCGATGCCGGTGGCGAAGGGCGGGTGGTGCATGAAGATCAGGGTCGGGCGCGCGGGCGCCTCGGCGAGGCGCGCGTCGAGCCAGTCCAGCCGCTCGGCGCAGAGCCGGCCGCCGGGACTGCCGGGGAGCTGCGTGTCGAGGCCAATCATGCGCAGCGGCCACCCCTCGACGACGTAGGAGACGAAGCCCGCGCCGCGGAGGCCGCCGCAGCGGTCGGAGAGCGCGTCCGTGAGGGCCTCGCGGTCGTCGTGGTTGCCAGGGACGACGTGGTAGGGGGCGGGGAGCGCGTCGAGGATCGGTCGCAGGCGGGCGTACTCGGAGGGGCGGCCGCCCTCGACGAGGTCGCCGGTGATCAGGACGAGGTCCGGCCGCGGCTCCAGGGCACGGAGGTGCGCGACGGCCCGCTCGACGCGCCAGGCGGTCCGGAGCTGACGGTCCCAGGCGCTGTCGGGGTCGCTGACGTGGAGGTCGGTGATCTGGGCGATCAGCATGGCGAGCGTCAGGGTAGCGCGCTTCACCGCGCCGCGGCGGACGGAGCGGCGAGCGGCGGCGTATCGCGGGAGTCTTGACCGCGGACCCGGCCTTCCCTCCGCGCGAGCGTGGCTCGCTCGCGGGCGCCGGCGCCTAGGACATGCTGCAGGGGCCCTCGTCGCAGGCGACGAGCTCGCCGGTCCGGACGTCGACGCTGGCGAAGCGGCAGCGATCGCTGGCCTCGTCGACGATCTGGCTGCCGTCGACGAGGAGGCGACCGGTGAGGTTCTCGAAGTCGGCGCCGCACCAGTTGATCTCGATCGCGCAGTCGCACGCCTCGAAGGCGGCGATCACGGCGTCCTCGTCGGGCGTCTCGGTGATCGCGGCGAGCCCGGTCCACTCGGCGTCCTCGACGGCGAGGCGGACGGCGTCGTCCACGGGC
>CAZMML010000714.1:0-2951 GCA_964567335.1 uncultured Nannocystis sp.
GACGGCGGCGCAGGGGACGCCGAGGGCGGCGCCGCCGCCGAGGAGGGCGACGAAGCCCCTCAGGTCGGTGACGGGGAGGAGCGGGCCGGACATCGCCCAGGCGATCGCGGCGGGCGCGAGGACGGCGAAGGCGGCGCAGCCGGCGACGAGGCGGCGGCCGATCTGCTCCGGGGTGAACGCGGCGGGGCGCAGGAACACGAGGACGGCGCCGACGGTCATGCCGAGCATCGCCAGCGCGATCACGAAGAAGGAGAGGTGGTACCAGGAGACGACGCTGACGATCCGGGTCAGGAGGACCTCGATCGCCAGGGTGGCGGCGGCGGCGAGGGCGATCCCCGCGTACATCCAGGCGCGGCGGGTCATCTCAGCCGCCCTCGACGGTGTACTCGCGGAGCTCCGGGTCTGCCAGCACGTCCTCCTCCTTGAAGAGGAGCGGCCGCCACTTCTTCTTGCTGAAGAGCTCGCGGGTCTGGTCGGAGAAGTGGGGCGAGCGCGGGTCCTCGGACTGCGAGTAGGTCAGGAAGCCCTCGCCGCGCGGCGGGCCGCTCGGCGAGAGCTCGACCGCCATGACGAAGCTGGCGCCGTAGGTGACGACGTAGCCGCGCTCGGTGAGGCCGGTGGGGCTCAGGAGCTCGCCGCGGGTGACGCGGGGGCCGAGGGTGGAGTTGAGGCCGGTGTTGTAGTTGACGACGTTGGCGATCCCCTCCTTGGCGGTCCCGCCGGGGACGCTGATCTCGAGCGGACCCCGCGGCGCGCGCTGGACCTGCGAGAGCGGGACAGAGAGCGACAGGCCGGCGCCATCGAGGTTCTGGACCGCGTGGGCCATCGCGACCAGCACGGTGTCGACCTGGCCCTCCATCGGCGGGTGGGCGGGGACCCGGGGGGTGTGGACGGGGTCGTCGGGGTCGAACGAGTCGTCAAACAGGGCGCCGCGGTCGAGGACGACATCGTAGCCGAAGTCGCCGAGGAGCTCGCGGAAGAGCACCGCGCCGACGCTGCTGGGGTCGAAGCGGCGGTCCCAGGCGGCGAGGATCTGGCAGAAGGCGCGGACGTCGACGATGACGCCGTCGGCCTCGACGAAGGGGTTGGCCTCGCAGCGGGCGACGAGGGCGTCGACGAGCAGGTCGGCGGTCAGCGAGTGGTTGCCCATGATCGCCCCCTTGAGCTCGTCGAGGGTGAACTTGCCGTCCGCGCCGGCAGCGTCGTACTCGGGGGCGTCCTGCAGCAGGAGGGCGTTGATGCGGGTGCGCGGCGACTGCGGCACGCGTTCGCGCCCGTGCAGCGGCGAGTAGCCCTCGAGCGGGGCGGCCGGGTTGGCGAGCCAGTAGCTGTCGTTGGCGTTGAAGACGAAGTCGCGGCGGTCGATCTGCGGCAGCTCGCCGAAGGGGACCAGGCCCGGCGCGCGGGTGGGCTCGTCTGAGGGCTGCCACTCGTTGGCCGAGTCGCTGCCGTCGAGGACCACGAGGCCTTGCTGGGCGAGCAGGCCGGTGAGGAAGTCGTCCTCGATCGCCGCCTCCCAGGCCGCGATCGTGGCGTCGGTGAGCTTGGGGGTGGCGCTGGCGTCGATGTACCAGGCGTTGCCCTCGCGGTCGGCGGCCATGGTGTTGACCCAGGGGATCCCCTGCACGTCGCGGTACACGGCCTTGAAGTCGTCGAGGCTGGTGGCCTGGTCCATGCCGAGGAACTGCTCGATCAGCCGCGGGTCCTCGATGTTGGCGTCGCGGTAGCTGAGCACGAGCTCGGTCGACCAGCCGATCGGGTCGATGTTGAGGATCGGCCCGTAGTGGCTGAAGTACATCGTCCGCTCGGCGCTCCCGCCGCCCGCGACCTCGACCTGGAAGGTCTTCTGGGTCATGGCCCTCGGGGCGCCGTCGTACATGTACTGGGTCGGGTTCTGCGGGTCGAGCGTGAGCTTGTAGAAGGTGAAGCGGTTTCCGTCCGAGAAGGTGTGGGCCCACCCGAGGTGCTCGGAGAAGCCGATCAGGACGCCCGGGACGCCCATCAGGCCGACGCCGTAGATGTCGAGCTGGCCCGGGACGGTCAGGTGGCTCTCCCACAGCTTGAGCTCGCCGTACCAGGGGAAGTGCGGGTTGGAGACGATCATGCCGCCGCCGCCAGCGGACTTGTCGGCGCCGAGCGCCCACCCGTTGCTGCCGAAGCCGCTGCGCGTCGGCTTGCTGAGCCCGGCGAGCGGGCGGCCGGGGCGCCAGAGCGGGGTCCCCGGCGGCTGCGCCGCGGTGATGTAGGGGATGAGCTGGTTGCTGCCGCCGAGGATCCCGAGGTCGATGTAATAGGCGGCGAGGTCGACGACGCTGATCTCCTTGACCCAGGGCTGGCCGGCGCACCAGCCGGGGAGGGCGGCGGAGGGGGTGTCTCGCAGGTCCTGGTTGTAGCCGGCGGAGTAGGCGGCGATCGCCGCCTTGACGTCGTCGGGCGCGGCGTCCAGCATGCGCTGGGCTCGGGCGACGACGTCGAGCGCGAGGTAGGCGAAGTCGCTGTCGAGGTGCTCGCCCGCGTCGCCGGGGCCGAGGTACTTGGCGCGCTCGCTCCGGACCTTGAGGATCTGATCGGCGAGGGTGCAGGCGTGGTCCTCGGCGAAGGCGTAGGCCTGGCCGAAGAGCAGGCCGCCCATGTCGTCGGCCCGGACGTGGGCGACCCCGTAGCTGGTGCGCCGGATCGTCGCGTGGTAGGCCGCGCCGCCGCCGCTCTCGGTGGCGCCCGAGCTCGCGGTGGCGCCCGAGCTCGATCCCTCGCTGCCGGTGCCGATGTCCGGGCCCGGCGGACGGAGACAGGCGCTGAGCGCGAGGGGGAGGGCGACGAGCAGGCTGCGCATCATGGCGAGCGTAACGCGCCGCGGCCGGCGCGCGCAAGCGTCAGCGCGCGCCGGAAGACCTGGCGAGGAGGTGGTCGACCATCGCGCCGGCGACGTCGATGCCGGCGAGCTCCTGCGC
>CAZMML010000715.1:0-2949 GCA_964567335.1 uncultured Nannocystis sp.
TAGGCCGCCCCGGGCGCGGAGCCGCTGCCTCGAGCCGAGGCGCGGCGTCAGCGCTGCGCGCGCCCGCAGGACGCGGCGGCGACGGCGAGGAGGGGGGCGACGAACCAGAAGGCCCGGCCGGCGCGGGGGTTGCGGCCGAGGATCGAGGGCGCGGCGGCGAGGACGAGCCAGACGAGGAGCTTGGGGTGGACCCATCCGGGCAGGGCGCCGCCGTACTTGGTGTGCAGCATGCCGAAGCCGGCGACGATGAGCAGGAGGACGCCGAGGCCGTGGGTCGCGGCGACGAGGCCGCGCGCGGGGTTGGTCTCGCGGGTCCCGCCGGCGAGTCCGTGGAAGGCGAGGGCGCCGATCGACATGAAGAGCAGGACGATGCCGAAGATGTGGAGGATCTGGTAGAGCTCGTAGGACACGGCCAGGGGAGCCTGCATGCGGGCTGAGCGTTTGACAAGCGTGTACGCGCAGGGGTGCGCGTGATATCCTGCGCGGGATGTCGATCCAGGGCTACACAACCTCCGAGTTCACCCACGAGGGCGTCACACACCCCGTCTATCGTCGCGGTCAAGGGCCTGGGGTAGTGGTGATCACCGAGGTCCCCGGGATCCACGACGGCGTGATCGCGTTGGGGAACACCCTCGTCGAGGCGGGCTTCACGGTGCTCTTGCCGGATCTCTTCGGGGTGCCGGGGAAGCCGGTGACCGGCGGCTACGCCGGGAGCACGATGCTGAAGCTCTGCGTCAGCAAGGAGTTCAAGCTGCTGGCGGCGCACGAGTCGAGCCCGATCACGGAGTGGCTGCGCGCGCTGGCTCGCTCGCTCCACGCGGAGTTGGGCGGGCGCGGGGTCGGGGCGGTCGGGATGTGCCTGACCGGGAACTTCGCGCTCTCGATGGCGGTCGAGCCCTGCCTGATGGCGCCGGTGATGTCGCAGCCGGCGCTGCCGCTCCCGATCGGCAAGGGGAGGGCGGCGGCCCTGGCGGTGTCGCCCGAGGAGCTGGCGACGATCAAGCGGCGGGTCGACAAGGAGGGGCTGAGGGTGCTGGGCCTCTGCTTCACGAACGACTCCAAGGTGCCGCGCGCCCGCATCGAGACGCTGCGGCGCGAGCTCAAGGAGGGCTTCGAGGCGATCGAGATCGACTCGAGTCCGGGCAACAAGCACGGCATCAAGCCGGGGGCCCACAGCGTGCTGACCCTCGACCTGGTGCGCGAGACGGGCCACCCGACTGAGGCGGCGCTGCAGCGGACGATCGCGTTCCTCAAGGAGCGCCTGAGCTAGCGCGACGACTCGATCGCCGGGCGCTCAGGGGCCGCCGGAGAGGGTGACGTAGAGGACGGGGACGGCGACGCCGAGGGCGACGAGCAGGCCGCCGCGGCCGAGGAGGCCCTTGCGCCCGGGGAGCATGAAGATGCCCGTGCCGGCGAGCACGAGCAGGAAGACGGCGTAGCCGTCGGCGATGTAGGTCCAGGCCTTCTTGCCGCGGTTGAGGTGGAGCCAGTTGGCGACGCGGAGGAGCAGGCGCGGGCGCTGGCCGTCCTCGAGCACGGCGCCGCTGTCGAGGTCGACGTGCATGGTGCGGCGGTCGAAGAGGAGCGAGAGCTCGCGGGCGTCGCTGCGGTAGACCTCGGTCGGGACGTCGTCGACGCCGAGGGCGGCGCGGACGTGGTCGGCGACGGCGGCGTCGCCCTCGGGGAGCGGGAGGGGGACGGTGTGGCGGAGCTCGTAGTTGTCGAAGTTGGGGTCCCAGTCGGCGATGTGGTTCACCGCGAGGCCGGAGAGGGCGTAGACGACGGTGAGGCCGACGGCGAAGTAGCCGATGTCGCGGTGGAGGGCGCGGAGGTAGGGCCGCCAGCGCCGCGGTGCGTCAGGCATAGCGCTCCTCGAGCCAGGGGTCGGCGTGGTTGTGGTAGCCGCGGGTCTCCCAGTAGCCCGGCTCGTCGCGGGCGACGAACTTGATCCCGGTCAGCCACTTGGTGCTCTTCCAGAAGTAGAGGCCGGGGACGACGGCGCGCACGGGGCTGCCGTGGGGGCGCGCGAGGGGCTTGCCGTCGTGGCGGTGGGCGACGATGACGTCGGGCGCGAGGGCCTCGGCGAGGAGGACGTTGGAGGTGTAGCCGTGGGCGCCCTCGAAGACGACGTGGCGCGCGCCGGGCTTGACGCCGGCCTTGTCGGCGAGGTCCTTGACCCGCACGCCCTTCCACGGGGCGCCGAGCATCGACCAGCCGGTGACGCAGTGGACGTCGAGCGCGAGCTCGACCTGCGGCTCGGCGAGGAGGCCGGCCCAGGCGAGCTCGGAGGGGCGCTCGACCTCGCCGTGGATCTTGATCCGGACGTCGGCGGGGCTGGCGGAGCCGGGGGTGCCGCCCATGGGACGCAGCGCCTCGATGACGCGCTGGCCCGGAGGGACGCGCGGCCGGCCGTCGGCGAGGGTCATCGCCTTGGCCTCGCGGGTGAGGCGGTCGCTGAGGACCCAAAACATGCCGGCGCCCATGGCGGTGATGACGGTCCCGGATGCGGCGCGGGCGATGAAGT
The DNA here is from genome assembly GCA_964567335.1 of uncultured Nannocystis sp. Classification (GTDB taxonomy): domain Bacteria; phylum Myxococcota_A; class Polyangia; order Nannocystales; family Nannocystaceae; genus Nannocystis. Next base: position 2,525 of record CAZMML010000715.1, read on the forward strand.
CGCGGCGCGACATCGCGTCGGCGACCGCGGGAGTGCGAGGCGTGGTCATGACTTCTCCTGCCGAGGGTACGCGAGGAGCCGGCGATCGGCTCGGAGGTGCCAACGATCGGCGGGCCGCCGCGTTACTCGCGGGGCCGGACGCGGAGGCGGAGCTGCTCGCCCTCCCGCGGGAGGACCTCGAGGTCGAGCCCGGCGGCGGCAGCGGCGGCGCGGACGCGGGCGGCGGCGAGCTCGCGCTGGAGCGGGCCCAGGAGGCGATCGCGCAGGAGCGCGCGATCGTGCTCGCCGCACACGAGCTGCCAGCCCTCGGGGGTCCGGCGGAGGCCGACCTCGGCGATCGCGCCGAGGACCTCGGCGTCGACGGCGAGGTCGACCGGCTCGCCGGCACATTCGAAGGAGCCGGCGAGCATGAGGGCGCCGGGGAT
>CAZMML010000716.1:0-2938 GCA_964567335.1 uncultured Nannocystis sp.
GAGAAGTAGAGCAGGATCTCGCCGGTGTAGTTGATCTTGCGGCCGATGCCCCACCAGCCGGACACGAGCAGGCGGCCGCCGAGGAGGCGCGGCGGGGCGCCCCAGATCGGGGCCGTGGGGTCGAGCTTGAAGCGGTGCTTCTGCTTGTTGGAGCCGCGGAAGATCCACAGGCCGAGGACGTAGGCGAGGGCGACGCCGGCGAGGTGCCGCGGGTCCGCGGGCTCGGTCTGGCCGAGGAGGACCCAGCCGGCGATCGAGTAGAAGAAGGGGACGAGGACGAGGTCGCCCCAGACGAGCATGAAGCCGAACTTCTCGGCGATGACGTCCCACATGGAGAGGACGCCGGCCTCGTCGCGGTAGTGGGTGAAGAGGTAGAGCCACCAGCCGGCGACGTAGAGGGCCATCTGCGGGGTGAGGGCGCCCTGCTGCTCGAACTGGGCGACGCCGAAGGCGGCGACGAGGAGGCCGAGGCCGATCAGCGAGGGCTGGTAGGCGAACACCTTGAGGTCGACGCCGCGCCAGGTCGGGTTCAGCTCGACGCCGTACCAGAGGTCGCCGACGAGGCCGCGGCTGGGGCCGGGCTCGCGGCGGCGGCCGCCGCGGTAGAGCACGATCGTCCATCCGAGCGAGAAGAGGTTGGCGGCGATGAAGGTCGGCCAGAGCCACGCGCCGACGAGCGGCGCGATCGACACGCCGCAGGTCAGTGTGGCGCCGATCACAACCATGTGCGTGAGCACGAAGAGCGCCATGCCGTGGAGGACGTAGTGCTTGCGCCGGCCGCCCGGCTGCGGGAAGCCCTGGACGAGCGGCCCCGGGAGCACGCGCGCGGCGAGCAGCATGGCGAAGAAGAAGGCCGAGTAGCCGGCCAGCGCGAGGGCGACGCGCGCTGCGGTGACGTCGCAGAGCGGCGCGAGAAGCTCACCGAAGGTCATGGGCGATCTGTACCCGAGCTGTGCAGCGCTGCGCGCGGCGGGGCGCTGATTTCCCTCACAGCGCGGCGCGGCGGCTTGGGGTACCGTGCGGCGCGATGTTGACGGTCCCCGAGCACGTGAAGCAGACGGCGGCGACGCTGCTGTCGACGCTAAGGCCCCTGAAGCTGGACACGCCGAACCTGCCGCCGATGCTGCCGGGCGGGCTGCCGGTGATCGGGCACGCGGCGGAGCTGCGGACGGGGCCGGTGGCGATGGTGCAGCGCGGGCGCGACATGTTCGGCGACATCTTCTGCGTGCGCCTGCCGGGGACGCTCGGGGTGGTGATGACGGGCCACGCGGCGCAGGAGAAGTTCTTCCGCTTCCGCGACGACGAGGTCAGCCAGCGCGAGGCGTACCAGCTGATGACGCCGGTGTTCGGCGAGGGCATCGCGTACTCGGCCGAGCCGCAGATCATGAAGGAGCAGCTGGGCTTCTTCCACAACGCGCTCCGCGAGTCGCGCCTGCGCAGCTACACGGACGGCTTCATCGCCGAGTCGGAGCACTACTTCGGGAGGTGGGGCGAGCGCGGCGAGGTCAACATGCTGGAGGTCGGCAACGAGGTGACGCTCTACACCTCGACGCGCTGCCTGCTCGGCGAGAAGATGCGCTTCAAGCTGAGCCGCGAGTTCTCGGAGCTCTACGCGGACCTCGAGGGCGGGATCAACGTGATCTCGTTCTTCGCGCCCTACCTGCCGCTGCCGGCGATGCGGCGGCGCGATCGGGCGCGGGTGCGGATGGTCGAGCTGATCACGTCGATCGTCGAGGAGCGGCGCGCGCACCCCGAGGGCCACGAGGACATCCTGCAGACGCTGGTCGACTCGAGCTACTCGGACGGCCGCAAGCTGACGCTCGACGAGATCACGGGGCTGATCCTGACGATCATGTTCGCGGGCCACCACACGAGCGGGGTGACCTTCTCGTGGATCGCGATCATGCTCTCGCAGCACCCGCACGTCTTCCGCCGCCTGCTCGCGGAGCAGCGCGAGATCCTCGGCGAGCGCGAGCGCCTGACCTACGACGACCTGCAGAAGATGAAGCTGCTCGAGGGGACGATCAAGGAGGCGCTGCGGCTCTTCCCGCCGATCATCCTGGTGATGCGCCGGGTCCTCAAGGCCTTCGACTTCCAGGGCTACCACGTGCCGGCGGGGAGCATGATCCTGGCGTCGCCGGCGGTCGGGCAGCGGATCCCGGAGATCTTCGCCGAGCCGCACCGCTTCGACCCCGACCGCTACGGGCCGGGGCGCGAGGAGGACAAGCGCTGGCCGTACGGGCACATCGCGTTCGGGGCGGGGCGCCACCGCTGCATGGGGGTGGTGTTCGCGCAGCTGCAGCTCCGCGCGCTGTGGAGCCACCTGCTGCGCCACTTCGAGTTCGACGCGCTCGACCCGAGCTACCCGGTCGACTACACCAACCTGATCGCGGGGCCGCGTCCGCCCTGCCGGATCCGCTACCGCCGGGTGCGCTAGCCGATGCGCCTCTACGACCGCGCGCTGCTGGCCTTCGCGCTGGTGTTCGCGTCGACCTCGCTGCTCTTCGACCGCATGGCGGCGCTCGAGCCGGGGCCGCTAGCGCCGACGAGCGAGGGGCTGCGCGGGATGTTCTACTGGTGGGGCAGCACCTACGACCCGCTGATCGTCCTGAACCCGCTCTGGCTGCAGATCATGTCGGGGATCTCGGCCTTCGTGTTCGGGCCCTTCTACGTCGCGCTGGCCTACGCGCTGGTGCGCCGGCGCTCGTGGATCCGCGGGCCGGCGCTGGCGTACTGCGCGGCGATGCTCTACTCGATGGTGGTGTTCCTCGGGGTCCACAGCTTCGGCGAGCCGCGCCCGCCGGTGCTCTGGCTGGTCGCCCTGATGTACGCGCCCTACGTGATCTTCCCGCTGGCCCTGCTGCGGCGCATGCTGCCCGGGCCGCCTTTCGAAGAGAGGACGGAGAGACGATGAGCGAGACGCTCCACACGATCGGCC
>CAZMML010000717.1:0-2938 GCA_964567335.1 uncultured Nannocystis sp.
GTGCGCCACTTCCTCGAGGGGCTGCCGACGGACGACGCGCTGCTGCTCGAGGGCCGCTGCCACGAGCGCGAGTGGGTGCCCTACAAGGCCTTCGACGGGATCGTCGACGCGATCGCCCGCTGGCTCGACGATCAGCCGCGGCTGGAGGTCACGCGGGTCCTGCCGAACGGCTTCGCGGCGCTGGTGCGGCTCTTCCCGGTGCTCGGGCGGATCGAGCCCGCGAGCGCGGAGGACTACGAGGTGCCCGACCCGCAGGAGCTGCGGCGCCGGGCCTTCGTCGCGCTGCGCTCGTTGCTGGCGGGGATCGGGCGCCGGCGGGCGCTGGTGCTGCACGTCGACGACGCGCAGTGGGCCGACGCCGACAGCGCGGCGCTGCTGGACGCGCTGCTCGCCCCGCCGCAGCCGCCGTCGATGCTCCTGCTGGTCGGGTACCGCAGCGAGGAGGCGGCCGCGAGCGCCTTCGTCGCCGGTCTCCCCGCGAGCGCGCGGCCGGTCGCGGGGATCGACGCGCGCGAGGTCGTGGTCGGGCCGCTCTCGCAGGACGACGCCGAGGCGCTCGCGCGGACGATCCTCGGCGGCGACGAGCGGGGCGCGGGGCCGCGGGTGGCGCGGATCGCCCGCGAGGCCGGCGGCAGCCCCTTCTTCGTGCAAGAGCTCGCGCGCCACGCGGCGAGCGCGGCGAGCGACGCGGGGGTCGGGCTCGGGGAGGTGGTCGGCGCCCGCGTCGCCGCGCTCGCGCCGGACGTCCGCGCGCTGCTCGAGCTCGTCGGCGTCGCCGGCACGCCGGTGGGGCCGGGGGTGCTCAAGGACGCCTCGGGCCTGGGCGACGAGCGCGAGCAGGAGGCGCTGGCCCTGCTGCGCGCCGGCTGCCTGGTGCGGACGCGGGGCCGCGGCGACGCGGCGCGGGTCGAGGCCTACCACGACAAGATCCGCGAGACGGTGGTCCGCGGCCTCGACGCGGCGACGCTGCGCGCGCGCCACCGCAGCCTCGCGCAGGCGATGGAGGCCTCCCGCGGCGCCGACCCGGAGGCGCTGGCGATGCACTTCCAGGGCGCGGGCGAGCCGGCGCGGGCGCGCGTCTTCTTCGAGGCGGCGGCGCAGCGGGCGGAGCGGGTGCTGGCCTTCGACCGCGCCGCCGCGCTCTACCGCAGCGCGCTCGGGCTGGCGGAGGAGGCGGACCGGCCGGCGATCGAGCTGCGCCTCGCCGACGCGCTGACGAAGGCCGGGCGCAGCGCCGAGGCGGCGCGGGCGTTCCTGTCGGCGGCGGAGCGGGTGCCGGAGGAGCAGGCGCTGATGGCCCGGCGCAAGGCGGTCGAGCAGCTGCTCTGCTCGGGGCACCTCGAGGAGGGGCTCGCGGTCGCCAGCGTGCTGCTGCCGCAGGTGGGGATGAAGTTCACGAAGACGCCGCGGCACGCGCTGGTGTCGATGCTCGCCAGCCGCCTGAAGCTGCGCCTGCGCGGGCTCGGCTTCGTCGAGCGGGCGGAGTCGCAGATCGACCCGCAGAAGCTGCACCGGATCGACCTGTGCTGGTCGCTCGGCAACGGGCTCGGCGGCACGGACATGATCCGCGGGGCCGACTTCCAGGCGCGGCACCTGCTGCTCTCGCTCGAGTCGGGCGAGCCCTACCGGATCGCCCGGGCGTTCTCGTGGGAGGCGGTGCTGCGCAGCCTCGAGGGCACGCCCTCCAGCCTGGGGCAGGCGCAGGACCTGATCGCGCGGGCCGAGACGATCGCGGTCCGGATCCAGCACCCGCACGCGATCGCGTGGGTCGCGGCGGCCCGCGGCGTGGCCGCCCACAACGACCAGCGCTTCCGCGACGCGGTCACGCTCTGCGACCGGGCGATCGCGCTCTTCCGCGAGGCGTGCACCGACATCGCGTGGGAGATCGCGTCGATGTCGGCGTGGTGGCACCTGAGCGCGCTCTACTTCGTCGGCGACATCGACGAGCTCCACCGCAGCCTGCCGGCGAGCCTCGGCGAGGCCGAGGCGCTCGGCGACCACTACATGAAGACGGCGCTCGGGGTGTACATGCACCCGATCAGCCAGATGCTCGCCGGGCGCCCGGACGCGGCGATCTCGACGATCGACGCCGCGCTGGCGTCGTGGAAGGCCCGCGGCTTCCACTCGATGCACAACATGGCGCTCTACTCGCGGACCAACGCGCTGCTGCACCTCGGCGAGGGCCGGCGCGCGCTCGACAACATGGTCAGCCAGTGGGATCGCCTCGAGGCGTCCTTCCTGCTGCGGGCGAAGGCGTCGCGGATCCGCAGCTTCGAGGCCCGGGGCCGCGCCGTGCTGGCGGCGGCGGGCGAGGGGGCGACGACGCCGGCGGCGCTGCGCGAGGCGCTCGCGTGGGCCGAGCGCCTCGAGAAGGAGCGGACGCCCTGGTCCGACGGTCACGCCACGGCGCTGCGCGCCGCGGTCGCGCTGCGGCGCGGCGAGGCGGCCAAGGCCCTGGCGCTCTACGGCCGGGCCCAGGCGTTCTTCCTGCAGCGCGACCTGGGGCTCTTCGCCCGGGCCGCCGAGCGCCAGGTCGCGGCGCTCGGGGGAGACGCGGCCCATGTGGCGCGGGTCGACGGCTGGCTGCGGAGCCACGGCGTGGCGGATCCGGAGCGCACGGCCGCGGCGATGATCCCTCACTGAGCCGCGCCGGGGTTGTCACGCCAGCGCGCCTGTGGTTCCATCCCGGGCATGACACGGCACGCGGTCGTCATCGGCGCGAGCGTCGCGGGGCTCTGCGCCGCGCGGGTGCTCGCCCGGTCCTTCGAGAAGGTCACGCTGGTCGATCGCGACGAGCTCCCCGAGGGCACCGAGCTGCGGGCCGGCGTGCCGCAGGCGCGCCACGTCCACGCGCTGATCACCCGCGGCGCGCGCGAGCTCGAGCGCCTCTACCCGGGCTTCATCGAGGAGTACCGCCGCCTCGGCGCGCACGAGCTCG
>CAZMML010000718.1:0-2936 GCA_964567335.1 uncultured Nannocystis sp.
GTCCTCGGGGACAGCTTCGACCGGAGCCTCGCTCGGCGGAGCCTCGCTCGGCGGCGGCGCGCTCGGCGGCGGCGCGCTCGGCGGCGGCGCGCTCGGCGGCGGGTAGCTCGGCGCCGTGTAGCTCGGCTGCGGCGCGTAGTTCGGCGGCGGAGGCGCGCTCGGGCGCGGCTCGCGACGACCGCCGAAGCCGAACACCAGCCCGCCGCGGAACCCGAACACCAGGCTGCACGCGTACTCGTTGACGAAGGTCGTGCTCGTGCTCGGATCGACGAAGGTGTACGCGCGCTCGCAGCGGCTGCGCGGGAACATCATGCTAAAGCCGATCCCGAGGTCGAGGAAGAGCCCCCCGCCGGTGCCGATCATCACCCCCGGGCCGGCGGTCCACTGGCCGAGCGCCGGCCGGTGCTTGGTGAGGATCACCGGCCCGACCCCGACCTGGACGTAGGGCGCGACGCGCCGGCTGCGGTAGACCACCCACGTGATCCCTGGGGTCACGCTGAACACGTTGGTCGGCACCTGCGCGAACGCGTCGCCGAGGTAGTCCTTGTAGCTCTGCGAGTAGAAGTTCGAGACGTTGCGGAGGTGCAGCCCGATCGCCAGGCCCGGGGCGACGAAGTAGCTCGCGCCGGCCCCGACCAGCAGGCTACCCCCGTACCCGCGGGCGAAGGACCCGCCGAGCGCGACGCTCGGCAGGATCACGCCGCGGCCGAAGGGGCGGTCGTCGGGCTCGCTCGCGGCGGCGCGGACCGGCAGGGCCAGGGCGATCAGGGTTGCGGGGACGAGGGCTCGGCGCACGGGGCCTCCGCCACGATGGTCGCGCAAACCGGGCCGCCGCGGAAGAGGCCCGCCGCACAAGCCCCGCGAGGCGCAGCGACGCGCGGCCCGGCGGCCCACGGACCGATCTCGCTTCTGGAGACACCCAGGGCAGTTCCTCCGCCGTCCTGCAGCGCCCTCCTGGAATGACTCTTGATACATGTCTGATCGACCACTCAAGAGACCTCCGGCCCCGAGCGGCCGGCGCCGGACCGCAGCGCGCGCCGGGCGCCGCTCCGCCGCACCCCGCCCGCCCGATCGCACCGTCCCTGGTGACGCCCCCTCTCCTCCGCCGAGCGCTCGGCATCGGCCGCGCCGGGCGGGCGCCCCCGAACCCGCCGGCGGCGCCGGGCCGTGCGACCATGCGGCGGCGCCTCGTCATGCCGACCCCCTCGATCCGCCCGCCCCTCCCGCGGCGTACCCGCCCCGCCGTGCCCGCCCGCGCCGCCCGCGTCGCCCTCGCCGCCCTCCTCCTGTCCTTCGGACCAGCCTGTCCGCGCCCCGCCCAGCAGGCGCCCCAGGCCGCCGCCACGCCCGCGCCCGCCCGCCACGCCGGGCCCGCCTGGCGCGAGTGGGGCCCCGAGGCCTTCGCCGAGGCCAAGGCCGCCGGCAAGGTCGTCCTCATCGACGTCGTCGCCGTGTGGTGCCACTGGTGCCACGTCATGGACGAGGAGACCTACGCCGACCCCGAGGTCGCCGCCCTCCTGGCCGAGCACTTCGTGGCGATCCGCGTCGACTCCGACGCCCGCCCCGACGTCGGCGAGCGCTACGCCGACTGGGGCTGGCCGGCCACCGCGATCCTCACCCGCGACGCGCGCCCCGTGCTCGAGCTGCGCGGCTACCAGGACCCGCGCGAGTTCGCCGCCCTCCTGCGCCGGCTCGCCGACGACAACGCCGCCGGTCGCCTCACCGGCCGGATCCCCGCGCCCGCGAGGCCCCCGCGGGGCGGCGACCTCAAGGCCCTCCGCGAGGCCGCCCAGGCCCAGCTCGACGCCACCTGGCACGAAGAACAGGCCGGCTGGGGCCGCAAGCAGAAGTACCCGCTCGCCGGCAACAACGAGTACTCGCTGCTGCGCGCCTTCCTGGGCCAGGACCCGCGCTGGCAGGAGCGCGCGCTCCTCGTCCTCGACCGCCAGCGCGCCCTCATCGACCCCGTGTGGGGCGGCATGTACCAGTACAGCGTCGGCGGCGTGTGGACCGACCCGCACTTCGAGAAGATCGCCGCGATCCAGGCCGGCGCGCTCGAGAGCTACGCCCTCGCCTTCCGCCGCACCCGCGACCCCCGCTGGCGCGCCGCCGCCGAGGACATCCGGCGCTACGTCCTCGGCCCGCTGCAGGACCCCGCCGGCGGCTTCTACACCAGCCAGGACGCCGACCTGCGCCCCAAGACAGGCGAGCCCGTCCTCGGCGCCGACTACTACGCCCGCGGCGACGCCGAGCGCCGCGCCCTCGGGACCCCCGCGATCGACGCCCACGTCTACGCCGACCTCAACGGCCTCCTGATCCGCGGCCTCGCCCAGGTCGCCGCCGCCCTCGGCGACGACGACGCCGCCGCCGCCGCCCGCCGCGCCGGCGAGCGCCTGCTCCGCACCCACGCCGCTCCTGGCGGCGCCTTCCGCCACGCCGAGGGCGACGCCGGCCTCCTCTACCTCCGCGATCAGGTCCACGTCGGCCGCGCCCTGCTCGCCCTCTACCGCCTCACCGGCGACCCCGCCTGGCTGACCCGCGCCCGCGCCCTCGCCGACTTCCTCCTGCGCGAGCTGCAGGACCCGGCCGGCGGCTTCTTCGCCCACACGCAGGACCCCGCCGCCGTCGGCGTCTTCGCCGAGCGCCGCCGGCCCGTCGACGAGAACGCCGCCGCCGCCCGCTTCCTCCTCGAGCTCCACCGCCAGCTCGACCACGACGCCGAGGGCCTCCCTTACGCCCCCGCCGCCGAGCGGACCCTGCGGACGATCTCCGCGCCCGACATGGTCCAGGGGCAAGGTCGGGTCCTCGGCGAGTACCTCAGCGCCCTCGCCGAGCTCGCCGCGACCCCCGTCGACATCACCGTCGTCGGCCGCAACGACCAACCCGCCGCCCTCGCCCTCCTCCGCGCCGCCCTGGCCTACGACGAGCCGCGCGCC
>CAZMML010000719.1:0-2932 GCA_964567335.1 uncultured Nannocystis sp.
CGTGCTTGGCGAAGAAGTCGGCATTCTTCATCCAGTAGGGCAGCGCCAGGGGGTCGGTCACGAGGTTGGCGGGGATCGGGATGTCCGCGTAGTGGACGTCGCCGACCTTGGTCGGGGCCATGGGGTCGTAGTCGTAGAGGCGGTTGAAGGGGCCGCCCTTGGGCTTGGGGTCGCAGAGGTAGACCGGGTCCCAGCCGCCCCGCGCGCTGATCATGACGTAGAAGGGGCCCTGGTAGGGCGGGAGCATGGCGCGGGCCCGCCTGGGCAGGGCGACGGCGAGGCCGGCGGTGGCGGCGACTTTGAGGAAGCTGCGGCGATCCATGGTGTACCTCGCTATTCGTAGAGGAAGCGGAAGTCCGAGATCAGATAGGCGATCACGGCCTGCCAGGCGCGGATCGTGTAGAGCTCGTCGGCGGTGAGCTTCTGGTCGTCGGGGAGGTTGGTGCCGGTGTTGGGGTCCTTGGTCGCGGCGCAGGCGCCGAGCGAGGTGGTCTCGACCATGTCGAGGATGTTCTGCGCGCCGGCGTTGAGGGTGTCGGCGAAGAGCTGGTAGGTGCGGTCCAGCTCGGGGTCGTCGTCGGCGAGGACCTCGCCGAGCAGGCGGGCGTGGAGGTGCTGGATGTTCGCGCGGACCTTGGCGGCGTCGAGGTCGGTCGGCTCGACCAGCGGGAAGAGCAGGCGCTCGGCGGCGGGCTTGCTGAAGTCGAAGGCGGTGACGCTGCAGGAGACCTCGGCGGCCATGCGCTGGGCGACGGCGGCCATGAGCTGGTTGATGGTGCCGAGGCGCTGGACGATCGCGCTGGAGTCGATGCCGCCGTAGAGGAGCTTGAACTCGCCGTTCAGGAGGTCGCCGGTGCCGCCCCAGCGCACGCCCGTGGCGGCGAGGATCTTCTTGGCGAGCAGCTCGGGCGTGGAGAGGCGGCCGGTGCCGACCAGCGCGAGCTCGGCCTGACGCTCGACGCTCGGCGCGCCGGAGACCTGGACGCCGCGGTAGTAGGGGCTCAGGACGATCTCGCGGATCACGGTCTTGAGGCTGTGGTCCTCGGCGACGAATTTGGCGGCGACCGCCCGCAGGAAGGTGTCCTGCGCCTCCCAGGCGGTGAGGCGCTGGGCGTAGTCGGCCGCGGCGGTGTCGAGCGGGTACTGGGCGGGCTTCTGGCCGGTGAGCGCGGCGAGCATCTTGTAGGTGACGGAGAGGCTGAAGCGCGGGTCGGCGGCGACCTTCTGCGCGAGCCACTGGACGCCGGTGGCGAAGAGGTCGCTCGGCATCAGTTCGAACTGGTAACCGGGCGCGAACATCTCGGGGAACCAGACCGGCTTCTCGAGCAGGAACTCCTGGTTGTTGCGGTCGAACATCTGGAACGCGCCGGCGATCGGGTCGACCTCGATGTGGCACTGCGAGCAGGTCGGGTCGTCGCGGGTCGGGTTGGCGAAGGCGGCGCCGGCGTCGGGGTCGATCGCCTGGCTGCCGAGCGCGAGCACGTCGGTGGCGAGGAACTGGTCGTAGACCTTGCGCGCGCGGTGGCGGTTGCGGTTCGTCGGGGTGGTCGGGAAGCGGTTGAGCCACATCGGCGAGGTCAGGATCCCGGCGTGCGGGAAGGTCATCTCCTTGCCGTTGCGGGTGACCTTGAGGACGCCCTCCTTGAGCTCGGTCGGGTCGTTCGGATCGTCGAAGCGCGCCGCGACTCCGTAGAGGTAGGCCGAGTCGGGGGTGAAGACGGTGTAGTTCGCGGTGATGATCTCGGTGAAGGGCCGGTCGTTGCGGACGATGTGGGCGATCAGGTCGAGCGGCTCGCGCGCGACGGCGCGGTAGATCCGCTTCTTCTGGTCGTCCGGCAGCGGGTTCATCTTGTCGAAGTACTTGAGGACGTTCGGCCAGTCGGGCGTGGTCGCGTTGAGGACGTTGAGCGACCCGCCCGTGACGTAGGCGTCGGTGAGGAAGACGTCGTTGAGCGCGTCGATCAGGCGCTCGTAGAAGGCCTCCTCGGTCATCATCGCGGTCAGCGCGTCGGCGAGCGCCGCCTCGCCGCCGTCCTGCACGGCGAGGACCTCGTCCTCGGTCGGGAGGCGCGAGACGAGGTGCAGGGCGGCCTTGCGCAGGGTCTCCTCGGGGGTGAGGAGGACGACGTCGGGGAAGAGGTCGCCGGGGGCAGGGGGCGGGCACTCGACCGGCTCCTTGAGCTGGGCGAGGAGCTCGGTGAGGTTGACGTAGAGCTCGCTCGACTCGTCGATGAGGATCCCGCCGCCGTGGTCGACCTTGCCCGAGGGCTTGGCGAGGATCAGCGGCGTCCCCTCGAACTCGTAGCCGGCGAGGCTGGCGACGTTGGCGAGGTTGGCCTCGATGAAGCCGGGGTAGACGGCGGTGAGCAGCCGCAGCTTGGCGCCCTTGGCCGCGGCCGCGCCGGTGGGCTGGTGGCACTTGAGGCAGTCGGTGCCCATGCCCTTGGCCCACACCTGGTCGGCGAAGAAGTCGCGGGTGCTGTAGCAGTCGCCGGGCGGGCCGCCGGTGGTTGGGTCGCCGGTGGAGCTGCTGCTGCCGCTGGTGGTTGGCGGTGGTTCGGCGGTGGTGCCGGAGCTGCCCGCCGTGCTGGCGTCGCTGTCGCTGTCCTGCGGGGTGCCGCCGCCGTTGTAACAGGCGAGCAGGGCGCTCAAGGGGAGGATCGGGTGGAGCCGAAAGGGATGGGGCATCGCGCCTCCTACGACGCCTCGCATGGTAGAGCCGTCGCGAGACCGAGGGCAAGGCGCGGGTCTGATCGCCGGGCGCGGGCGTGGTCTCCGCGCCCGGCCCTGATCGCCGCGGCGGGGTCGCGGGGAGAGGCGCGGGCTAGAAGCGGTAGCCGAGCTGCAGGGTGAGGTAGGGGCTGCGCAGCGCGGCGGTCGCGGCGCGCTCGGAGATCGCCTCGAGGGCGCTGTCGGCCTGGGCGCTCTGCTC
>CAZMML010000720.1:0-2930 GCA_964567335.1 uncultured Nannocystis sp.
AGGGAGACGGTCGTGCGGCTGGATCGGAGGCTCATCCGGCCCGAGACGCTCGCTCGCCGCGGGACGGGGTCGGAGCAGGTGTTCTTTATCCCGGCCCACCGCGCGCTGCTCATCAGCGACGGTTGGGCGGCGCCCTTCCAGAAGCTCACTGCGGACACCCCGGTCGTCGCGCGGCTCTTCAGCCAGAACCTCTTCGAGCGCTTCAACGCGCGCGACGGCGAGCGCCTCTTCCCGCTCGAACGGGTCCTCAAGAAGCAGTATCGCGACTTGATCGACCGCGCGGTGTTCCACGGCGGCGAAGTCGGCGTCGAGCGGGATCGGCACACACGGCGCCTGCGGATGACGCACGGGACGGCGCAGCTCCCCTTCATGACGTGGACGGCGGGTCAGCGGGAGTTCACGCCGCTGCTCCTCGGACTATACCACCTGATCCCGCCGCGGGGCGAGCTCAAGGTCGAGGGGCTCGACTGGGTCATCATCGAGGAGCCGGAGATGGGACTGCACCCGCAGGCAATCGCGGTGTTCATGCTCCTGGTCCTTGAGCTGCTGTGGCGCGGGTATCGGGTCGTCATCTCGACCCACTCCCCGCTCGTCCTGGTCGTCGGGTGGATGCTCCGCCAGCTCCATGGGACCGGCGGTCGCTGGCAGCTCCTCTGCGACGCGTTCGGGGTGCCCGCGACCGACCGAGCTGGCTTGCGCAAGGTCGCGGAGGCAGGGCTGCGCCGCAGCGTGAGGACCTATCTTCTGGCGTTCGACGCGAAGTCGAAGCAGGTGCATTCGAAAGACATCTCGTCGCTCGATCCCGGCGACGAAGACGACGACATCGCCGGGTGGGGCGGGCTCACGGGCTTCAGCGCGCGCTTCTCCGATGTCGTGCGTCGGGCCGTGAACGAGGCAGAGGTAGGATGACGACGCCGATCCGAGGTGCGCTCGTCACGGGTGCCCGCTGCACGCGCAGGTCGAGGACGGGCTCCAGGGCGTCGGCCGTGAGCACCTCGGGCTCATCGAGGAGGCGGTTCGGAGGGACTTCGCCGATAGCCTCGAACTCGACGAGGCGCTGCGACCCGGGCGCGAGCAGGAGAATCGCTGGGACTACCTCCTCGGGCACGGCGCGAGCGGGGAGATCATCGCGCTGGAGCCTCACTCGGCGAAGAACGACGAGATCACGACGGTGATCCGGAAGCGTCGTGCCGCACTCGATCAGCTCCGCGACCACCTGAAGCGCGGCAAGGCAATCGCTCGGTGGTTTTGGGTCGCGTCCGGTCGCGTCGACTTCACGCCGCTGGACAAGGCGCACCTGCGCCTCGCGCAGCACGGGATCGAGTTTGTCGGGAGGGCTCTGGCGACGCGTCACCTGGCGGGCCTGTCGAAAACTACGGACTCCAAGGGGGGCGGAGGCGGCGACGAGGTCAGGGGTCGAAGTCGGGGACGTCGGCGAGGGACCAGGCCTTGAGGCGGCCGACGTTCTTGGCCTCGAAGGGGTCGAGCTCGCGGAAGCGGTGCTGGAGGTGGATCGGGAGGCGGCGGTGGAGGGTGTTGCTGATCAGGAGCTGGTTGGGGCCGGCGGCGGTGCAGAGGCGGGCGGCGACGTTGATCGGGTCGCCGATCGCGCCGACGGGGGTGCTGCCGAAGGCGTGCATCGGCATGGTGATCAGGTCGCCGAGGGCGATCCCGATGTGCAGCCCCTTGACCGGCTGGAGCCGATCGATCTGCCGCTGCCACTCGTGCGAGAGCGACTGCCCGATCTCCAGCATGGCCTCGGCGCACTCGAGCGCCCGCGTCCACACGACGGGGTCGCCGCGCGCGGGGAAGAGGGCGATGACGCCGTCGCCGAGGAACTGGTAGAGGACGCCGCCGCAGTCGAAGATCTGGAGGCGCGCCTTGGTGTAAAAGCCGGCGAGGATCGTGCGGACGGTGTGCTCGTCGGTGGTGTCGCGCACGTAGCCGGAGAAGCCGGCGATGTCGCCGTAGACGACGGCGGTGTCCCGCAGCTCGCCGTGCGGCCACATGGCGCGGCGGTCGAGCTCGCCGCGGGCGCTGAGCTGGCGCAGGTACCAGGGGCCGAAGTGCCACTGGAGGGACCAGTCGAGCGCGTCGTCGTGGTGCTGGTTACCGAAGGCGAGTCGGCCGAGGGCGCGGTCGAGGGCGCGGCGGGCCTCGGCGGCGGTGGCCGGCGAGAGCTCGGGCAGGTCGAGGCCCAGGTGCTCGCGGGCGAGGTCGCGGAGGCGAGTCTCGTCCCAGAGCTCGAGCGCGAGGCCGGGGCGCAGGGCGTCGGTCAGCGCCTTGCGGAGCTCCTCCATGACCGCGGGGGTGTGCCGGTCGACGACGACGATCACCCGCGAGGCGCCGCGCAGCGCGGGGCGCTCGCCGCTGTACTTGCGGCGGATGCTCTCGATCGCCCGCGGCCCGCCGTAGCCGAGCTTGATCTCGACGAAGTAGAGCTCGCCCGTCGTGACCTCGAGGCGGAGATCGGCGAAGGCGTTCTCGGGGCCGAGGTAGAACTCGTGCCGGACCCGAACGGGGTGCTGCTGGCGGCACAGGGCGATCACGAGGTCCTCGACGAAGAGCCGCAGCTCGGGGAAGTCGCGCTCGCCGAAGGTGCTCATGCAGGGCCCCAGGATATGCGCTAGCATGGCGCCGTGGCGCAGAAGCGGCGGGTGGTCGAGGAGCTGGCCGTGCGTTACTTCCGCCGCCGCGCGGCGCGGTTGGGCACCGGCGCGCGCGCGGAGGGGGGGGGCGACGCGGTCCACTTCCTCAACCCGGAGGAGCGCCGGGCGCTGCGCCAGATCGCGCGCGTGGCGGTGCTGCGCGCGGGGCTGGTCGGCGGGGTGACGGCGGGGCTCGGGGCGGCGGTCAGCGTGCTGGCGCTGCCGCTGCTCGGGGACGACCCGGACCACGCGGGGTGGGGGCCGTGGCTGAAGTACCTCGGG
>CAZMML010000721.1:0-1991 GCA_964567335.1 uncultured Nannocystis sp.
GACGACGCTCGAGGAGCTGGCGAACGTCAAGGCGAGCGCGGCCTTCACGGCGGAGCTGGGGTACGACCTCACGCGCGCGCCGTCGACGATCGAGACGGCGCTGGACTTCTTCGAGCAGCAGGCGCGGACGATCGGCATCAACGCCTGGGGCCGCTGCTCCGGGCTGGCGGCGCTCTGAGCCACGCGTCGAGCGCGGCGCGGGCGGCCTCCTGACCCGGCGCGCCCTCGAGGCCGACGGCGGCCTGCTCGGCGAGCGCGCGGGCCTGGGCCCGCTCCGCGGGGGGGAGCGCGCGGGCGAGGGCGAAGCGGGCCAGCGCCAGCTCGTGGGCGGGGACCCCGGCGCCGCCGCGGATCTCGACGGCGCGTGCGAGGACGACGCGGGCCTCGTCGCGCCGTCCGCGGGCGAGGTGCAGCTCGCCGAGGTCGACGAGCACGTCAGCGACCTCGGGGGTGTCGTCGCCGATCTCCTCGCGGATCGAGCGCGCCTGGTCGAGGCTGATCTGGGCGGCGTCGAGGTCACCGCGGGCGAGCTGGGCCTCGCCGAGGCGCAGCAGGGTGGTCGCGGTGGCGGGGTGTCGGGGCCCGCGGGTCAGCAGGCCGAGGGTGAGGGCGCGCTCGAGGGTGGCGACGGCGGCGTTCGGGTCGCGGCGCCGCTCGACCAGGCCGAGGGTGTTGAGGAAGGGGACGAGGTCGAAGTGCCCCTTGCCGTTGGCGGCCTCGGCGAGGGCGAGCGCCTCGCGGGCGAGGGCGAGCGCCTCGTCGCCCGCGCCGACCGCGTCGCGCACGAGCGCGAGCTTGCGGAGCGACTCGGCGATCGCGGCGTGCCCCGGCGCGAGGTGGGTCCGCTGGATCTCGAGCGCCCGCCGCTGGAGCTGCTCGGCGCGGGCGTAGTCGCCGAGGCGGTGGCTGACGCTGGCGAGGTTGTCGAGGGACTCGGTGAGCTCGAGGCTGTCGGGCGGGAGACGGGCCTCGCGGGCGGCGAGCGCCCGCTCGAGGAGCTCGCGCGCGCCGAGGCGGTCGCCGCGGACGAGGCGGACGAGGCCGAGGTTGTCGAGCGTGCGGGCGGTGTCGAGGTGACCTTCGCCGAGCTTGGCCTCGCGGATCGCGAGCGCCCGCCCCAGGTCCTCCTGCGCGCCGGCGAGGTCACCGCGGAGCTGCCTGACGCGCCCGAGGTGGCTCAAGGTGTTGGCGAGCTCGAGGGCGTCGGGGCCGAGGGCGCGGGCGGTGAGCGCGGCCGCCTCCTCGAGGCGCGCCTTGGCGGTCGGGAGGTCGCCGCGGAGCTGCTCGGCGAGGCCGAGGTTGTGGAGGGAGGTCGCGACCCAGGGGTGCTCGGGTCCGAGGGCCTCGCGCCGGAGCTCGAGCGAGCGGGTGTAGGCGGCGAGGGCGTCAGCGGCGGCGCCGCGGGCGCGGTGGACGTCGCCGAGGAGGTCGAGGGCGTTGGCGATCGAGGGGTGCCCCGCGCCGAGCTTGGCCTCGCGGAGCTCGAGCGCGCGGGCGCCGTCGGCGAGCGCCGCGTCGTGCTCGCCCCGGGCGAGGTGCGTGAAGGCTGTCCATTGAGCCAGATTGGCGGCGAGCAGGCCGTGCTCCTGGCCGAGGCGCCGGACGAAGCCCTCGGCCGGGAGGGCCCACTGCAGGGCCTCGGCGCTGCGGGCCCGATCGCGGCTGACGACGCGCACGAGCTGGGTCGCGGCGGCGGCGGCGCGCTCGTCGGCGTGGAGCGCGGCGGCGTCGACGAAGACGCCCCGCGCGGCGGCCTCGGCGCGGGCCCAGGCGTCGCCGCACTCGGCGAGCTCCGCGAGCGCGTCGCGGGCGTCGAGGACGAGCGGCGGGTGGCCGAGGGCCTCGGCCTCACCGAGGAGGGCCTCGGCGCGGTCGACCCCGGAGCAGTCGCCGGCGGAGCGCCGGCCGCGGAGGACGAGGAGCTCGCGCCGGATCTCGAGGACGCGCGCGCGGGTGGCGGCGTCGGTGGGGAGCTCGGGGCGGCGGGCGAG
>CAZMML010000721.1:2001-2925 GCA_964567335.1 uncultured Nannocystis sp.
ATCGGTGCAGGCGCTGCTCTCGGGGAGGCTGGTGGCGACGCTGATGAGGCGCTGCGCGGCGGCTCCGGCGCCCGTGGTGTAGGCGCCGAGGGTGGCGGCGAGGAGCTCGCGCTGGTCGTCGAGGCAGGCGACGGCCTTCTGGTAGAGGTCGCGCGCGAGGACGGCGTCGACGGTGGCGTCGGTGCAGAGGTGGGTGCGGGCGTCGGCCCACGCGGCGCTCCAGCGGTCGAGCGCGGGGAGGGCCCGCTCATAGGAGTCCTGGGCGAAGGGGGCGCCGGTGGCGAGGAGCGCGGCGCGGAGGGAGGCGCGGGCGTCGTCGTTCCAGACCTCGGCGATCGCGGCGCCCTCGGCCTCGCAGGCGGCGCGGGCCTGGACCTGGGCGCCGGCGAGGCCGCCGAACGCGAGGCCGGCGAGGCCGAGCCCGAGGGCGAGGGGCCGCAGCCGACGGCGCGAGAGCCCGCGCTCGAGGTCGGCGAGGAGGTCGTCCATGCTGGGGTAGCGGTCCTCGGGGCGGCGGGCGAGGCCTCGCTCCAGCGCGCGGCTGAGCCACCGCGGGACGCGGAGGCGCGGGCGGGCGAGCTGGCCGGCGAGGATCGAGGTCATGAGCTCGACGACGGTGCCGCCGCGGAAGGGGCGCTCGCCGTGGAGGGCCTCCCAGAGGGCGACGCAGAAGGCGAACTGGTCGGTGCGGGCGTCGACGTCGCCGTCCTCCCACTGCTCGGGGGCCATGTAGAAGGGGGTGCCGAGGAGCGAGCCGGCGCGGGTGAGGTGCCCGGAGAGGTCGCCCGGGCCGGTCTCGAGGGTGGTCGCGGCCTCATGCCGCTCGCGGACGGCGCGGACGAGGCCGAAGTCCATGACCCGCGCGCGGCCGTCGGCGCCGACCATCACGTTGTCGGGCTTGAAGTCGCGGTGGACGAGGCCGGC
>CAZMML010000722.1:0-2914 GCA_964567335.1 uncultured Nannocystis sp.
GCCCATCAAGCGCTCGATCGAGACAGATCGGTATGTAGCGGTGTCGGCACTAGGGGGAGCAGATCGTCGCGCCGGGGACCAGCTGGCAGTAGCGCTCGCCGGCGGGGATCCGCCGCGGGTCGGCGGCGTCGGGGGCGTCGGGATCGAAGGGCGGCCAGGCCAGGGTGCCGAACCAGTCTGGCTTGGAGGTCAGGTAATAGCTGCTCGGGATGAAGTGCGAGGCGATGTCCGGCTCCCACTCGATCCCGGCGCCGGGGCCGTCGTCCATGAGGCGGGAGACCCAGTTGCCGTGCCGGACGAGGGTCGAGCGCACCATCGGGTCGTGGAGGTTGGGGTCGTTGCAGAGGGCGCAGTAGCCGAGGCGGTACATGGCGATCGGGCCGAGCGAGTAGGGGAACTGCTCCCCGTTCAGCTCATAGCGGTCCTCCGCGCCGTCGACGCCGAGCAGGTTGCCGACGAGCGAGTAGTACCAGTTGCGGCGCTCGACGTCGATCGTCCACGACTGCGACCAGTCGGGCCCGCGGTCGACCTGGACGATCCGGTTGCGCAGGAGGACGAAGTGCGACGAGGTCCCCCAGTACTCGTCGGCGCGGAACCTGCCGCCGCTCCAGTTGCCCTCGAGGAGGTTCATGAAGGGGTGCGGGCCGTGCATGAGCGGGCCGAAGCGTCGCGGGTGGTCGCCGGTGTCGAACCACCACATGTCGTTGGAGAGGTTGTAGCTGTAGACGTTGCCGGCGGCGTTGCCCTCCCACGCGATCGCGTTGGTCAGGCGGTCGAGGATGTTGTCGGTGAAGAGGGAGGCCGTGACGTGCGGCCCGAGGAAGATGCCGTAGGCGCTGTTGGACTGGTACTGCTGATCGAAGTCGGCGCCGATCGGGATCCCGCCGGTGATCCGGCAGCCCTGGACGGTCAGCCACAGGGCGCCGTAGGCCCACAGCGCGCGCCGCTGGCTGCCGATCAGCTCGACGCGCAGGAGCCAGCTGTCGACCGCGCCGAAGAGCGCGACGGTGTCCTGGGCCTCCGAGGCGAGGTTGTCGAGGGTGAGGTCCTCGAGGCCGGCGCGCTCGGTCAGGCCGGTCATCCGCACGCCCTGAGGGGAGTTGGCGTAGCTCCAGTAGAGCGGCGGGTCGATCTTCACCTCGGTCGGCGAGGGCGCGTCGACGATCCGCACCCACTGCCCGATCGGGCGCACGCCGGTCTCGCGCCCGCACCAGCCGCACTCGCCGAGCGAGCCCGCGTGGTCGATCGGCGGGTCACCGGCGGGCTGCTCGAGCATGTCGATCAGGACGACGTCGCCGGCGGACCAGCCGTGGGGCGCGGTGGTGGTGACCGTGTCGGCGCCCTTGATCATCGAGGCGAGGTCGAAGTCCCGCGCCGGCTCGGTCCACTCGCTGTCGAAGCCGCTGTCGACCACGACGAGCGCGTTGTCGCCGAAGCCGGGCACGCCGACGACGCGGGTGGCGCCGATCCCGGCGCCGCGGAGCGTGACGCCGCCGGGGATCTCCAGGCGCGCGTCGAGGTCGAATTCGCCGGCCTCCAGGACCACGGCGCCGTCCTCGCCGGCGTCGAGCGCGGCCTGGATCTCTCCCGCGGTGGCGCCGGGCGCGAGCGTCGCGCAGGTCTTGCCGCGTCCGGGGATCCCGCCGCGCACGCCAGGGTCCCAGTCGATCCGCCGCTCGGGGGCCAGGGGATCGGGGCCGACGTCTCCGGTGGTCGCGTCGGTCGTCGGCCCGGCCGTGGTCGGGTCCTCGGCCGTGGTGCCGGTCCCCTCGCTGGTGCCCACGGTCGAGGTCGGACCGGTGTCGGTGCCGGACTGCGTCCCGCTGGTCGAGGTGCTGGAGGTGTCGGTGCCGGTCGCGGTCTCGCCAGTGTTCGAACCGCCGCCACCTCCTCCGCATGCGAGGGTGAAGGTAAGAGAAGTCGCCCAGGTCCCCGTCCAAGTCCGCATCCGGGACATCCTCACGCCGCCGGACTCCCAGGGAAAGAGGTGCCAGCGCGCGGAGGCGCGCGCGAGCTGTCGCAGGGTCGTAAGGTTTCCCGGCCGGTCGGTACAAAGGGGCCATGTCGTCCCACGTCCGCCCCGTCGCCGCGTCGAGCTCGGGCGAGGACGCGCGCGGGGAGGCGATCGAGGCGCTGGTGGCTCGGGCCCGCGCGGGTGACATGCGCGCGTGGTCGACGCTCTACCAGCGGCACTTCGAGCGGGTCTTCCGCCGGCTCTGCTTCTTCGTCGGGCAGGCCGCGGTCGCCGAGGACCTGACGCAGGAGACCTTCGCGCGGGCGGTCGCGGCGCTCCCGGCCTTCGACGGGCGCTCGGCGTTCACCACCTGGCTCTTCGGGATCGCCAACAACGTCGCGCGCAACCACCTCCGCGACCAGTCGAGCCAGCGACGCGGCGAGCAGCGGCTCGCGGAGGTGGCGGCGCTCGGGCCCGGCGGCGAGGCGGCCGATCGCGCGCACCTGCGGCGGGCGCGGACCGAGGCGCTCTACGCGGTCCTCGCGGGGCTCCCCGACCACCTGCGCGAGGCCTTCGTGCTGCGCGAGATCGAGGGCCTGCCGATGCAAGAGGCGGCCGCCCAGGCCGGAGTGACGACCAACAACATCACCGTCCGGGTGTGGCGGGCCCGCGACGCGATCCGCCGCGAGCTGACGCGACTCGGATGGCTTCAGGGACAGGAGGAGACATGAGCGACGAGTCCCTGGAGGCGTTCATGGGCGAGGTCCGCGAGGAGGTCCGGGCGCGGGCGCAGGCCGGCGGCCGGGTCCGCGACTTCGGGGCGGTGGTCGCGAGGGCGCGGACCCTCGACCCGGGGGCGGTGACGGCGGAGGCGCTCGAGGAGGCCCGCGCGTTCGCGCCGGTGATCGCCCTGCGCCGGGGGCCCGGGGGGGCGGCGGTGGGGGGTCGAAGGGTGGGCGC
>CAZMML010000723.1:0-2913 GCA_964567335.1 uncultured Nannocystis sp.
CGAGGAGCAGGACTGGGGAGGTGGAGCGCACGCTTACTCCTCGAGGTTGAGCTGGATCTCGAGCCGGTCGGCGACGGCGACGATGCCGGCGGTGACGTCCTTGAGGGACGCAATCGCTGCGCCGACGGCGTCGCGGGCGGGGGTGCCGTCGGGGGCCTGGATCGCCTGGTCGAACGGCGGGGGGATCGCGGCGATCGCCTGCACGGCGGCGTCGATGCGGGCGGTGACGTCGGCGTCGAGGTCGGGGTCGAGGCGGGCGACCAGGCCGGACAGGCTCGGGCCCGCGGCGTCGCCGGCGCGGCCGAGCCAGACGTCCTGGATGCTGGTGATGTTGGCGAGCAGGTCGCGGTGGGTGTTGTCGCTGAAGCAGGAGTGCTCGTCCTCCTGCTCGCGGGTCTCGAAGGCGACGGTCATGCGCTCGCCGGCGAGCTCGGCGCCGCTGAGGCTGCCGAGGCCGAGGAGGATCTTGGTGAGGGCGTCGCGCGGGTCCTCGGCGACGAACTCGGCGCGGTAGTCGTCGCTGCCCTCGGCCCACTGCTGGGCGACGGCGTCGAGGTCCTCGAGGAGGAGGTCGGTGACGACGCCGAGGTAGGTCAGGCGGCGCGCGCCGAGGTCAGGGTCGGTGAAGTCGGTGACCGGGCGCGCGCCGGGGCCCTCGGGGTCGGTGTCGACGCCCCATAGGAGGTACTCGATGGCGTGCCAGCCGGTCGAGATGCTGTCCTCTCCGGCGGCGCCGTTGAGGCCGATCAGGAGGTCGCGGTCGAGGGTGGGGTAGGCGACCGGGTCGGCGATGACAGCGTCGATGTAGCTCTCGTCGAGGGGCCAGGGGTTGATCCGCGCCTCGAGGTCGTCGGGCTCGGCGTCGATGGGTCCGCCGTAGAAGCGGAAGGCCTCGGTGCGGCCGTAGGTGTCGCGGGCGCCGAGCCAGGCGGCCTTCACGCCCTGAAGGCCGGCCTCGGTCGGGTCGGCGAGGAACTGCTTGGTCAAGGTCTGGAGCTGATCGGCGCCGCGGCGGGCCTCGTCGTAGTGGTGCGCCACGAGGGTGCCGTAGGCGCCGACGACGCCCCGCGCTTCGCCCACGAAGTCCGGATCGTCCCAGGGAGAACCCGCGGGGGCGCAGGCGAGGAGGCAGAAGAAGGCGAGGCACGGGCGCATGTGCGAGCATAGATAGTGAAAGTCGTTTTCAGTGTCAAGCGCGAAACCTGCACGGACTGGGAAGCTTGCGTAGGAATTCTTTCACGGGAGCGTCAAGCCCCGGTGACCTGGCGGATGCCGCGTCCAGGCGGGCGGTGGTAGTGTCACAGCCGTGAAGACGGCGAGCGGCGCGGACAACCGCGCCTATTATGACGCGTTCGCGGAGGGGTACGACCGCGGCCGCGACCAGGGGTACCACAAGCTCATCGACGACCAGGCGGCGGCGATCGTCGGTCGCTACAGCGCCGGACGCGAGACGCTGGAGGTCGGCTGCGGCACGGGCCTCGTGCTCGAGCGGGTCGCGGCGTCCGCGAGCCGCGCCCGCGGGGTCGACCTCTCGCCCGGGATGCTGGCGCGCGCGCGCGCGCGCGGCCTCGAGGTCGAGGAGGCGGGCGCGCACGCGCTGCCCTTCCCCGACGCGAGCTTCGACGTCACCTACTCGTTCAAGGTGCTGGCCCACGTGCCGGGCTGGGAGGCCTGCCTGGCCGAGATGGCCCGTGTGACACGTCCCGGGGGACATGTCATCTTCGACACCTACAACCGAAACTCGCTGCGCTACCTGATCAAGCGCACCTGGGGGCCGCGCAAGACCTCGAGCGCGTTCGACGAGGGGGCGATCGAGACCCGCTTCATCACCCCGCGCGAGGCGGAGGCGTGTCTGCCCCCGGGCACCCGCCTGGTCGATCGGGCCGGGATCCGGATCACGACGCCGCACCCGATCGTGTGCCGCCTGCCCATCATCGGGGCGATCCACGAGCGCGTCGAGTGGGCCCTGATGTCGAGCCCGCTGGCGTCGCTGGCGGGCTTCTACGTGCTGGTGGCGGAGCGACTGTGAAGGTCCTCGTCGCGGCGTCGACCTTCCCGCAGTGGGAGGGTGATCCGCGCGGGCGCTTCATCCTCGCCCACTGGGAGGCCCGGGCCCGCGCGGGCGACCAGGTGCGGGTGCTGGCGCCGCGCACGGCGTGGCTGCGGGCGCCCTTCGCGTCGCCCTGCGAGGTGGTGCGCTTCGCCTACGCGCCGGCCGGGCTCTCGTCGCTGACGGGGAGGGTCGGGATCCTCGAGAACATCCGCGAGCAGCCGTGGCGCGCGCTGCTCGTGCCGCCCTTCTTCGCCGCGCTGGGCGCGGCGCTGGCCCGCGAGATCCGGGCCTTCGCGCCGGACCGCGTGGTGGCGCACATGCTGGTGCCCTGCGGGGTGGTGGCGGTCGAGGCGGCCGCCGCGGCGGGCGTGCCCTGCGAGCTCTACGGCCATGGAACCGACGTCGACGTGTTGCTGGCGCTGCCCGGACCGATCCGCCGGGCGGTCCTCGGCCGGCTGGCGCGCGCCGCAGGGGTGACGCTGCCCTCGGCCGAGAAGCTGGCGCGCACGCTGCGAGCCGGCTGGCCCGGCCCGGCGCCGCTGCGGGTGGAGGCGATGCTCGGGAGCGTGGCCCTGGCCGCGCCGGGGCCGTCGGAGCCTGCGCCGCCGCGGACCGGTAGGGACGTGCTCTTCCTGGGGCGGCTGATCCGCCAGAAGGGGGTCGACGACCTGCTGCGCGCGGCGGCCCTGATGCCTGAGCCGCCGCGCCTGCAGATCGCGGGGGAGGGCCCCGAGCGCGCCCGTCTGCAGGCGATCGCGCGTGAGCTCAGGCTGGACGCCCGCTTCCACGGGTTCGTCGAGGGGGCGGCGAAGGAGGCGCTGTACCGCGCGTCACGGCTGCTCTGCGTGCCTTCTCGCGAG
>CAZMML010000724.1:0-2906 GCA_964567335.1 uncultured Nannocystis sp.
CTCCTGGGGTCGACCCCTCGCTCGACGCCGCTGCTGTGCAGCGCCGCCGCGAGTTCGACCGCCGCTCCCCGTACGCCTCGCCGCCACGATCGGATCTCCGCGCCCGCTCGGCCCCGACGCCACGAGGTGCCGCTCCGTCGCCGAGCTTGCGAACCCGAGCTCGCCACGCGCGAGGGACCGACCCTCCACGTGGAACCGACGTGGGGCGGCCGAAGGGCGCCCCACAGCCGGAATCTTCAGCGGTACGGCGTGGAGTCGGCAGGGCGCCGTCTCTCCCGCAGCCGGCCGCCCTCAGGGCTCGATCGTGACGACGCTGCTCATCCACCCCGCGCTGCCCGCCGCGTCGGTGTACTCGAAGCCGAGCACCCCGGCCTTCACCGCCTGGGTGGCGAGCAGGGCGGCGAGGGGCACCGGACCGCCGCTCAGGTCGACGGTGTAGGCGCTGAGATCGACCTCCAGCCCGCCCTGAGGGATCGTCAGCGGCCCGATCCGCGCGCCGACGAAGCTCCCGTCCGCGGTCCTGAACTCGAGGACAGCCTCCTGCAGGGTCGCGGTGTTGAAGTCGGGGCTGAGCGAGAGCATCAGGCGCCCGCCGCGGACCGGGCACACCGGACAGATCGGGATGTCGGGCTGCGGCCGCACCCACGGCTCGGGCGCCCCCGCGAGGGTGCGCGTGGTCGTCCCCCCGCACACCGTGCGCGTCACCGTGCCCGCGCCGCAGGCCTCGCTCTTCGTCTCGCACGCGAGCGGCGTCGCCGCGGCCTCCGCCGACATCGTCAGCGCCGCCGGCCACGCCATCGCCGTCGGCATCGTCGGCGCCACGTAGGGGTTCGGGCAGGTCCCCGGGTAGCGCCACGTGCACATCCGCTCGAAGGCCGCGTGCGCCGTGATCACCGCCGCCGAGCGCTTGGTCGGCGCGCCGTCGACGAAGGGCCCCGTCGGCGCGCCGCTCGCGTCGATCTGCGCCATCACCTGGTGCGGCGTCATCGCCGGATCGTGCGACCACAGCCCCGCCGCGATCCCCGAGAGCGCCGCCGCCGCCACCGAGGTCCCCGTCCACGCGTCGGTCTGCTGCGGCCCGGCCCCGGCGACCGCCTGGATCGCCACCAGCACCCGCGACGGCGTCCCGCCCGGGCGCGCGTTGGGGATCGATCGGCCCGCCGCGTCGACGCCGCCCGCGGCGTACACCAGCGCCGGCGCGGGCGTCGACACGCGAGGGATCCCCGCCCGCCACGCCGGCAGCGCCCCGAAGAGCGTCGCGCAGCGGGCGGCGTCGGGCGCCGGGTAGCGCTCCCAACTCGCCGGCGCCATCAGGCCCGACTGCGCGCAGCCCGAACCGGCGTTGTTGCCGGCGGCCGCGATCGGCAGCGCCTGGAGACATGTCGCATAGACCATGGCCACGTGGACCGCCTGGACCGTCGCGGGGACCGTCGCGCTCGGCGCGACGATCAGATCGGTGTGGCTCGCCTCGAGCCCCGCCGCCGTCAGCTCGCCGCCGTAGCGCGGGTCCCAGGCGACGCTGAGGTTCAGGATCAGCGAGGTCTCCGGCGCCAGGACCTGCCAGCGGACCGTCGCCTCCCCGATCGCGTAGGCCAGCGAACCCAGGCTCCCGAGGGGCCCGCCGCTCGGCTGCGGCTGCGGCGAGCTCGCGCCGTAGGGGAAGGCCTGGGCGAAGAACTGCTGCCCGCGGCAGCCCGGCTCGCCGTTGGGGCAGCGCAGCGCCGCGATCACCTCCGCCATCGCCAGCCCGTGGCGCTGCCGCGGCGCGGCCGCCTCGTAGGTCAGGGCCGCGTCGCTGAAGTCGAGCGTGTCGATCACCGCCACGCGCGCCGGCCCCTTCGTGCCGTTGTGGACCTGGCTGCTCACCCCGCTCGCGACCGCGCCGACCGTCTGCAGGAAGCGGCTGGCCAGCGCGCCGCGGACCGCCGTGTCGCCGCCGAGGTGGATCTGCGGCACCACCACCTCCTTGTCCGCGTCGATCCGGACCACCTTCTCGGCGTTCGCGCCGAAGTTCGGCGGCGCCGCCGGGGCGCCCTTGCCGCCCCAGGTGTACACGCAGTAGCGCTCGAGCGCGTCCGGCAGCTTCTTGCCGCTCTCGAGCAGGAGCCCCGCCGCCTTGCCGCTGCGGAAGAGCCGCCCACCCGTCCACCCGGCGTCGGCTGCCGGGCACGCGTCCGCCGCCTTGGCCACCGCCGCGACGTAGCGCCGCCACACCGGCTCCCGCGCGGGCTTCACCCCGCCGGTCGTCTGCGGCACGCTGGCCGGCTCCTTCACGAGCGCCTCACCGATCAGCCCGATCGGACGCGCGTCCTGACCGCCGCCCGCGCCGCCGGGCCACTCTCCGCAGGCCGCCAGCGACACCAACACCGAGGGGAACCACAGCCTCCGGATCGACATGCACGTCCCTATACACCAGCCCCTCGAGACCTTACGTCGCGCCTCCACGCGCTGTGCGGGCGTGCGCGAGCGCGGCGCGTACCCACGCGTCCCGGCGTCAGGGCACGAAGGCCCGGAAGAGCGCCCAGTCGGCGCGCGTCGGCCTCACCCGCGCCTGCGCCGCGCGCAGCGCCTCGCCGAGCCCCTCCCCCGCGACGAGCCCCGAGGTCACCGCCGGCACGAGCTCCACCGCGAGGTCGTCCGCGACCTCGCGCTCCGCCGCGAGCACGCCCTCCGACCCGGCGACGAGGAGCGCGTGCGCGAGGCTGAGCCCGCCGGCGTGGGCGCGCGGATCGAGCAAGCCCGTCTCGCACCCGCTGAGCAGCGCCACGCGCGGCGCGGGCCCGGCGAGCAGATCGGCGACCGCGAGCTCCCGGTCGCCGCCGAGGTCGAGCGCCGCCACCCACCCGCCGCCACGGGCGTGGCCGATGAAGTGCAGCAGGTCGACCCCCAGCCGCGCGCGCAGGTCG
>CAZMML010000725.1:0-2905 GCA_964567335.1 uncultured Nannocystis sp.
GCGCGGTCCCCCCTGGGGGGCCGCGCGGTGGCCCGCCCGGGCCGGGCGCGACCGCTCGAGGTGAGCGTGCGCGAGGGCGAGGACGTCGCGGGCGTGACGATCGTCCTCGCGGCGACCGGGGTGATCCGCGGCAGCGTTCGCGACGCCAAGGAGCGGCCGATCAAGGGCGCGAGCGTGGGCCTCGAGGGGGCGACCTGGTCGTCGCCCTCGACCCGCGCGGCGGACGACGGCAGCTTCGTGCTGCCGCACGTGGCCGCGGGCGCGTACCGGGTGGTCGCGTCGGTCGGGATGGACCCGCTGCGGGCGCCGGGCGACGACGACGCCGCGCCGGCCGGGGTGCCGGTCGAGCTGCGCGCGGGGGAGACGGTCGATGTGCGCCTGGTCGTCGAGGCGCGCGACGGGAAGATCCAGGGGCGCGTGCTCGGCCCTTCCGGCGCGCCGCTCACTGACGCGTTCGTGGAGGTCGCGCGCGAGCGGGACGGGGAGAGCGACGCGCTCGTGGAGGCGCGCTGGGGGTCGCTGGCGAGCGGGGCGCCCTCCGCCCTGACCGACCTCGACGGTCGCTTCACGGTGACGGGCCTCTCGGAGGGCAGGTACACGCTCTACGCCCACCGTCGCGGCGGCGGCGAGGCGGTCCGGGAGCACGTCGGGGTCGGCGACACGGTCGACCTGCAGATCGCCGAGGAGGCCGCGATCGGGGGGCTCGTGCGCCTCGCGGGCGGGGGGGCGCCGCAGAGCTTCTCGGTGAGCCTGCGCTCGAAGGCCGGATATTCCGCGGGCGAGCACTTCTATCGTACGGACGGGATCTTCCGCTTCTCGGAGGTGCCGCCGGGCGACTACGCGGTCGAGGTCCAGGCCGCCGAGGGGACCGGGAAGGCCAAGGTGCAGGTCGCCGCGGGCGGGCACGGCGAGGTGCAGGTCGAGCTGGCCGCGCGGGTCACGGTGCGCGGGCGGGTGGTCGACTTCGAGACCGGCGAGCCGGTGCCGGGAATGAAGGTCCGCTTCAACATGGGCCAGCGCGGCGACATGGAGAGCGGCGCGCCGGGCCGCAAGATCACCGACGACGCTGGCGCCTTCGAGGTCCTGGGCGTCGCCTCGGGCCCCGGCGAGGTGCAGATCGAGCCGCGCGTGTGGGGCGAGGGCGACTATGCGTGGACGCAGATCTTCCTGACGGTGCCGGGTTCGGGCGCGGCGATCGAGCTGCCGCCCTTCCGGATCGTCCGGGAGCGCTCCGGGGGGGACGAGCGCGCCGGCGATCTCGGGTACAAGCTGCGTCCTGACGAGCCCGGCGAGCCGCCCGGCCCCTGCGTCGTCGGGTTGGTCCGTCCGGGGGGCCCGGCGGCGCGAGC
Source organism: uncultured Nannocystis sp. (assembly GCA_964567335.1). Lineage (GTDB taxonomy): Bacteria > Myxococcota_A > Polyangia > Nannocystales > Nannocystaceae > Nannocystis. The sequence continues at coordinate 1,350 of CAZMML010000725.1, forward strand.
CGGTCTGCAGGTCGGCGACGAGATCGTCAGCATCGACGGTCACGACCTCACCGGCGCGGGTCGCTACCTCTACGACTCCTTCGCCTACCCGAAGGCCGGGACGACGGTGCGCCTCGGGCTGGGGCGCGGGCCGGTCCTCGAGGTCACGGCGGGGGCGCGGGGCGAGGCGCGCTGAGGTCGACGGCGGCTCGGGTCAGGACTCGTCGGGGCGGCGCGAGCGGGCCTGTTCGCGCTCGAGGGCGAGGGCGCGGAGGCTGTCGCCGGGGCTCTGCGCGGGGCGGGAGAAGCGGCGGGGCAGGCGGACGGTGAAGGTGCTGCCGCGGCCCGGCGTCGAGGTCGCTTCGATCGTGCCGCCCATCAGGGTGGCGAGCTTGCGGCACACGGCGAGCCCGAGGCCGCTGCCCTCGTAGCGGCGGGTGCTCGACGAGTCGACCTGGGTGAAGGGCTCGAAGATCTCGGCGAGCATGTGCGCGGGGATCCCGATGCCGGTGTCGGCGACGCTGAGCTCGAGGGCCTCGGCGTCCCCGCGGCCGCGGAGGACGATCGAGCCGTTGCTGGTGAACTTGATCGCGTTGCCGAGGAGGTTGATGAGGATCTGGCGGACGCGGGTGAGGTCGTGGAAGGCCTTGCCGAGCGGCTCGGGGAGGTCGAGGGTGAGCGCGTCGCCGTTCCGCTGGGCGAGCGGGCGGAAGATCTCGGTCAGCTCCTGGAGCAGGGCCGCGGGGTCGAACTCGGTCGGATCGAGCTCCATGCGGTCGGCCTCGATGCGGGTGAGGTCGAGGATGTCGGTGATCAGGCCGAGGAGGTGGCGCCCGGCGGCGTGGACCCGGCGCAGGTCGGCGGCGAGCTCGCTCTGGCCGCGCTCCTCGAGCGCGTCGAGCACCATCTCGCTGTAGCCGAGGATGGCGTTGAGGGGGGTCCGCAGCTCGTGGCTCATGGTCGCGAGGAAGGCCGACTTGGCGGCGCTGGCGGCGATCGCCTCGTCGGCGGCGACGCGGGCGCGCCGCTCCTCGCGGACGGCGACGGCGAGCCGCTCGGACGCGTCGCGCACGCGATCGATCGCCTCCTCCTTGGTCGTCTCGGAGAAGGAGGTCATCCAGGTGATCAGCACCAGGGTCGCGACCAACGCGCTGGCGGCGAGGAGTTCGAGGTCGTAGCCGCGGGGGTTGTTGTCCGGGAGCTCGACGCCGAGGGCCGGGAGCGCGGCGACGACGGCGACGGTGGTCCCGGTGAACACCCCCCAGACGACGCCGGAGCGGCGCCCGGCGATGATGCCGGCGAAGGCCGGGAGGAGCGCGAGCGAGACCGCGAAGGGGGCGCGCACGCCGTGGCCCTGGACGACCGCGTAGAGGAGCCCGAGGTAGAGGCACCCGCAGAACCAGTTGCCGGTGAGCCAGAGCGAGTGCCAGCGGCGCAGCGGGACCAGGCCGAGGCACATCGCCCCGACGCAGACGATCGTGTTCGAGACCGCGATGAGGCGGACGGAGGGCTCCGAGGTGAGGAGCAGGAAGGGGATCAGCGCGCCGCTGGCGACGATGAGCGCGGCGACGAAGCCG
>CAZMML010000726.1:0-2900 GCA_964567335.1 uncultured Nannocystis sp.
CTGGTCGGGGCGCAGCGCGGCGGCGTCGAGCAGCGCGGCGAGGCGCTCGGCGAGCTGCGCCGCGGCCGGCGCGGCGCGATCGTCGTGGCAGGCGACGAGCGGCGCGTCGGGGTCGCCGTCCAGGCGGCCGAGCGCGAGGGCGGTGAAGGGGGTCGAGGTGTCGAGCGCGAGCAGCCAGGGCAGCGCGGGCGGCGCGACGATACCCGACCTTCGCGGCGTCCGCCGCGTCGACGCGCTCAGTTGGGGTGGAAGGTCGGGATCGAGACGCGCGGGCCGAGGGTGAGGTCGACGCCGGAGAGGCCGAAGTACTGCTCGCCGTCGATCACAGGGTTGATGACCTCGCCCGCCTCCCCGCGGATCGAGACCTCGCGGGCGCGGTCGTCGTAGACGCGGCGGCCGAGGATCGGGGTGCCGAGGACGACGTTGGGGACGTTGGCGACGACGCCGATCGGCGTGGTGTCGAGGGCCTGGAAGTGGAGCACGCCGCCCTCGCGGGCGTGGCGGAAGCAGCGGACGACGCCGGCGAGGTTGATGTCGATCGCGCCGACCTGCATCGAGGCGAAGCTGGCGAAGGGCAGGGCGCGGCCGTCGACCTCGACGCGCGCGCGGGTCGGGCGGAAGAAGTCGGTCGCGTAGCTGCGGACCTCGCCGGGGAGGAAGCGGCGCAGCGGCGGCGCGAGGCTGTTGACGAGCGCGCTGCCGGCGGCGGCGCCGATCACCCCGGCGATGGCGAGCGCGCCGCGGTCCTTGGGCAGGGCGTAGAAGCGGTCGAAGAAGGCCTGGGCGACGCCGCCGAGGGCGGCGGCGAGGCCGATGCGGTCGAAGGAGGCGCCGGCCTCGATCGGGGTGCCGCGCAGGCGGCAGGTGTCGATCTCGAGGGTGCTGATCGGCTCGCCGCGCTCGATGCGGGCGACGAGCCGGCGGACGATCGACTCGGCGTCGCCGCGGAGGCCGGCCGTGCGAGCGACGAAGTCGACGGTGCCGCCGTTGGTCGGGACGACCACCGGAGCGCGCTCGCCCTGGAGGGCGCCGGCGGCGTCGAGGGTGTTGAGGACCCAGTGGAGGGTGCCGTCGCCGCCGTCGCAGACGATGTAGCGGCAGCCGCCCTCTTGCAGCGCCCGGATCGCCCGCGGGAGCTCGTCGACGCTGCGCGTCTCGAGCACCGCGCCGTAGCGACCGACCGCCTGTTCCAGCGCCCGACGCCGCTGCGGGCGGCGGTAGTTCTTCTTTGAGTTGGGGTTGGTGATGATGCCGACGTCCATTGCGACCCCGTGCCGACGGGAGACGATACGACCGCGGATCGGGGCGGCGCAAATTGTCGTGACGGCGCGGAAGGGGCCCTGCGCAGCGTCCTGCGCACCGCGACGAGGGGCCACGCCTTTGGCCGATCTGGCCGCGGCCCGGCCCGCGCGTCCGCGAAGGCGACTGCGCGTCTTCGAGGCCTAGGGGCCGCGGCCCCCGACGCGCAGGGCGGGGCCGCGCCCCGTGGCGAGCGCGAGGGGCCAGGTCTCGCGGGGCCTGGCGCGAAGGACCTGGTCTTAGGGCCGGGCCCCGACCTCGTCCGCGAGCAGCTCGGCGATCTGGTTCTGCAGGTCGCGGGCGCGGCCGGCGTCGAGGGTGGCGAGATCGTTGAAGAGGATCGAGAAGACGATCGGGGCCCGACCGACCGCGCCGGCGTAGCCGGAGAGGGTGGAGACGCCGTCGAGCGAGCCGGTCTTGGCGCGCACGAAGCGGGTCGCGCGGCCCTCGCTCATTCGGCTGCGGAGGGTGCCGTCGACGCCGGCGATCGGGAGCGAGGCGAGCAGGTCGGCGCCGTAGCGGAAGTCGCGGTGGACGGCGACGAGGAGGTGGACGAGCTGGGCGGCGCTGAGGCGGTTGGCGTCGTAGAGGCCGGAGCCGTTGCCGAGGCGGAGGCCCTCGGCCGGGACCCCGAGGCCGTCGAGGTAGGTCCGCACGCGCGCGAGGCCGCCGGCGAAGGTCGCGGGGGCGCGCTCATCGAGGGTCTTGAGGATGTTCTCGGCGACGTAGTTGTTGGAGAGCTTGTTGACGCTGCGGACGATCACGCTCAGCGGCTGGGAGCGGACCTGGGCGATCGCCTCACTGTCCTTGGGGACAGTCCCGAGGCGGACCCCGTGCTTGCCGAGGTGGACGCCGCGCTGCTTGAGCACGAGCCGGAAGACCTCGCCGGCGTACTCGGCGGGGCGGGCGACCGGGTAGCGGTACTCGACGGGCGCGTGGTCCTCGCCGATCTCGCCCTCGACGGCGATCTTGATCTCGCCCTTCTCGTCGCTCTCGATGGCGAGCTTCAGGCGGTTGCGGTGGCCCTTGGCGGTGGTCGCGGCGCTGGTGAGGTGGATCGTCGGGATCGGCGGGTCGACGGCGACGATGGCGGCGGCGCCGGGGGCGTCGCCCGGGCGCGCGAGCACGACGTAGGTGCCGTAGTTGACCGACATCGCGCCGCTCGGGGCGCGGAACGAGGCGAGCTCGTCCTTCTGGTCGAAGGCGGGCGGGAGCTCGTCGCGGTCGAAGGCGCTGTTGTCGACGACGAGGCCGCCGCTGACCTTGGTGATCCCGAGCGCGCGCAGATCGCTGGCGAGCTGGTAGAGGTCGGAGGTGACGAGCGAGGGGTCGCCGCCGCCCTTGAGGTAGAGGTCGCCGGTGATCGCGTGCTCGCCGAGGGCGTCCTTCTTGACGACGGCGCGGGTGACGTAGCGGTGCTCGGGGCCGAGGAGCGCCAGAGCGGCCGAGGTGGTGACGAGCTTGACGTTGCTGGCGGGGTTGAGCGCGAGGTCGGGGTTCTTCTCGTAGAGGCGGGCGCCGGTGGCGAGGTCGTAGGCGACGACGCTGACCTTCGCCGTGGTGAGGAAGCGGGCCTGGAGGAGCGCGTCGATCTGCGCCGC
>CAZMML010000727.1:0-2897 GCA_964567335.1 uncultured Nannocystis sp.
AAACACACTCCCTGGCGGGCGGGCGAGGCGCCCGCGGGGGGGCGCGCGGGTCCGGCCGCCGCCCGCGCCCCCCACCGGGGGGCCGCGCCGGCGGGTCCGTCGGGCGTCGCTCCGCGGAGGCGCCGCTCGTGCGCGTCGTGGCGGCCCCGCGGGTCGGCGACGACGCCACCCGACGCGAGCGGACCGACGACCTGCAGCAGCGCGGGACGTCGCCGCGTGGCGCTAGAGCTTCGGCAGGTCGGCGAGCGCTGCCTCGATCGCGGCCTGCGGGTAGTCGTAGTCCGAGAGCTCGCCGCGGAGGAAGGCGTCGTAGGCGGACATGTCGAAGTGGCCGTGCCCGCAGAGGTTGAAGAGGATCACCGGCGAGGTGCCCTCCTCCTTGGCGCGGATCGCCTCGCGGACCACCTGGGCGACGGCGTGGCCGGCCTCGGGCGCGGGGACGATGCCCTCGCTGCGGAGGAAGGTGACCGCGGCGCGGAAGACCTCGAGCTGCGGCACGGAGTAGGCCTCCATGAGCTTCTGGTCGTAGAGCTCGCTGATGATGCTCGCCATGCCGTGGTAGCGCAGGCCGCCGGCGTGGACGGGCGGCGGGATGAACTTGGCGCCGAGGGTGTGCATCTTGACGAGCGGCGCCATGCCGGCCGTGTCGCCGAAGTCGTAGGCGTAGACGCCCTTGGTCAGGCTCGGGCAGGCGGCGGGCTCGACGCCGACGATCCGGGTCTTCTTGCCGTGGACGATCTTCTCGCGGATGTAGGGCAGGGCGATGCCGGCGAAGTTGCTGCCGCCGCCGACGCAGCCGATGACGATGTCCGGGTAGTCGCCGGCGCGGTCGAGCTGCATCATCGCCTCCTGGCCGATGACGGTCTGGTGCATCAGCACGTGGTTGAGCACCGAGCCGAGCGAGTACTTGAAGCGGCCGCCGCTGGTCGCCGCGGCCTCGACCGCCTCGCTGATCGCGATCCCGAGGCTGCCGGTGCTGTCGGGGTCCTGGGCGAGGATCGCCCGGCCCGCGTTGGTCCTGTCGCTCGGGCTCGCGGTGACCTGGGCGCCGAAGCTCTGAATGATCGCGCGGCGGTAGGGCTTCTGGTGGAAGCTCACCTTGACCATGTAGACGAAGCACTGGAGCTCGAAGAAGCTGCACGCGATCGAGAGGGCCGTGCCCCACTGGCCTGCGCCTGTCTCCGTGGTCAGGCCCTCGACGCCCGCACGCTTGTTGTAGTAGGCCTGCGCGACGGCGGTGTTGAGCTTGTGGCTGCCGCTCGGGGAGACGCCCTCGTACTTGTAGTAGATCTTGGCGGTCGTCCCCAGGGCGCGCTCGAGCCGGCGCGCCCGCAGCATCGGCGTCGGACGCCACAGCTTGTAGATCTCCCGCACCTCTTCAGGGATCTCGACGAAGCGCTGCGTCGAGACCTCCTGCATGATGAGCTCCATCGGGAAGAGCGGTGCGAGGTCCTGCGGGCCCACCGGTTGGTGGGTCCCGGGGTGGAGAACGGGCGGCAAGGGCCGCGGGAGATCGGCCTGGATGTTGTACCAGCGCGTGGGGATGGCGCTCTGAGGCAGATCAAAACGCGTGAGTGACTCGGTCATGCGCAGCGCTCCAGTGGGACCCTTATACCTCGCGAGGCTTTCCGGCGACAGGGGCGAGGGGCCGGCCACACACCGCGCGAAAGCCCGCTGCGCGGCTCGTGGACGGCTCCGCGCAAGGATGTCTCTTGGGTCATGTCGATGCGCGGCGCGCAAATTTGCGGCGTCCGTCCGCGCGGGCTCGGGTCCCGCCGGGGACTCGCGGGGATGTCTGAGGAGACAGGTGGACCTCGGGGCGCGCGGACGTCGGCGCGCGCGCGGGGACGCGGCCCTCAGCGCCGGCCCGCGCGCAGGCGCTCGAAGTAGCCGCGGTACGCCCGCATCGTCACGCCGGCGAAGACCAGCATGATCGGGATGTTGACCCACAGCATGACGCCCGTGCCGAGCGCCGTGAGGTTGTCGAGCTCGGCCTCGGTGGTCATCCACCCGCCGCACGCGACGACGATGCAGGCGCAATAGATGATCTTGTAGGGCACGACCGAGCGCCGCCCGGCGATGAACACCATCCCCTGCTCGCCGTAGTAGGCGTACGAGATCATGGTCGAGACCGCGAAGAGCCAGGAGGCGATCATGACCAACCAGCGCCCGAGCCCGGGGGCGACCCGGTCGAAGGCGTGGCTGGTGAGCGCGGCGCCGACGTAGTCCTTGTACACGGCGAGCCCCGCGGGATCGGGCGCGGCCGCGAGCGGGGCGTCGCCCGAGCCGACCGGCGTCCAGTCCACCAGGAGGCGATCTCCGGGGCCGGCCACGACCACGCCGGAGATCCTCTGCAGGTCACCGCCGGTCGCCGGATCGATCGGGCCGTAGCGCGCGAGCATGAACACGGCGTCGCCCGGGCGCCACGCGCTCCCGGAGGTCACGAGCGCGTCCGGGTGCTTGTCCGGCAGCGGCGTGTCCTCCATGTCCCATCGGCCCGCCTCGACCTGGGTCGCGCCCGGCGGCGCCGCGAGGGTGGCCTCGCCCTCGCGGCTCCACGCGCCGCTCGAGAGGACGACCAGCGAGGTCAAGGTGCACACGACGAGGGTGTCGATGAACGGCTCGAGGCCGGCGACGACGCCCTCGCGCACCGGCTCCTTGGTCTTGGCGGCGCAGTGGGCGATCGGCGAGGTGCCCTGGCCGGCCTCGCTCGAGAACAGCGCGCGCTTCATGCCCCACAGGAAGGCCGCGGCCGAGGTGCCGCCGACGAACGCGCCGCTCGCCTCGGCCGGCGAGAAGGCGGAGGCGACGATCAGCCGCAGCATCGCCGGGATCTGGTCGACGTGGACCGCGAGCACGTAGATCGCGGCGGCGAGGTAGATGAAGCACATCGCCGG
>CAZMML010000728.1:0-1960 GCA_964567335.1 uncultured Nannocystis sp.
GAGGAGGTCCGCTACCCGACCGGCGGCATGGGCTTCAGCATCTACCAGCTGCAGGGCCAGGCGATCGACGGCCGCGGCGTCGGCTGGCACCACCGCGGCGACTACGACGAGTGGACCACCGAGACCCTGACCTACCGCCAGCGCGGTGACCAGCTCGCGCTCGACTTCCCGCTCCGCCACGAGTCGGCGCGGACCGGCGTCCACCTGCGGAGCGAGGGCGACCGGCGCCTCCTCCACCTCGACGACGACCCGCGCGACTTCTGGCGCCCCCACACCTACCTCGACATGGGCCCCTCGTTCGCCTGTGCACAGGTCCCTTGAGCCATGTCTCTTGCGCCCGCATCGATCGCCGACAACCTCGCCCGCGTCCGCGCGCAGATCGACGAGGCCGTGGCCCGGCGCGGCCCCGGCCCGGCGCCGACCTTGATCGGCGTCAGCAAGCGCCAGCCCGCCGCCGCGGTCCTCGCCGCGCTCCAGGCCGGCCTGACCGACTTCGGCGAGAACTACGCCCAGGAGCTCGCCGCCAAGGCCGCCGAGGTCCCCGGCCCGCGCTGGCACTTCATCGGTCCGCTGCAGTCCAACAAGGCCCGCGCCGTCGTCGCCGCCGCCGCGATCCTCCACACCGTCGACCGGCCCGCGCTCCTGCCCGCGCTCGCCAAGGAGGTCCGGCGGCGCGACGCGGACCTCCCCGCGCCGCGCCCCTTCCCGGTCCTCGTCGAGGTCAACCTCGGCGACGAGCCCCAGAAGGCGGGCGTCCTCCCCGCCGCCCTCCCCGCCCTGCTCGACGCCTTCGCCGCGCACGCCGAGCTGCGCTGCGTCGGCCTGATGGCGATCCCGCCCGAGGGCCCCCCCGAGGCGACCCGCCCCTACTTCGCGCGCCTCCGCGAGCTCCTGCGCCGCGCGGCCGAGACCCCGCGCCCGCACGTCGCCCTGACCGAGCTCTCGATGGGGATGAGCGGAGACTTCGGCGTCGCCATCGAGGAGGGCGCGACGATGGTCCGCGTCGGCACCGCGATCTTCGGCCCCCGCGGATGAGCCGGCCGCCGGCCCCGTGCGGCCCGCGCGGTGGCGGAGCGCGCCGGCCCGTGTTATCGACGGGCGCGTGCGCAAGGCCCTGCTCGCCCCGGCGGACCTCCCCGCGTTGACGATCCGCTTCGACGGCGACCCGATCCCGGCCACCGCGCGCGACACCGTCGCCAGCGCGCTGATCGGCGCCGGCGAGCTCGCCACCAGCCGCAGCGCCAAGTACCGGCGGCCGCGCGGCCCCGCCTGCCTCCGCGGCGGCTGCGGCACCTGCCTCGTGCGCATCGACGGCCAGCCCAACCAGCGCGCCTGCCTCACCCCCGCGCGCGAGGGCATGGTCGTCGAGTCGCAGAACACCTACGGCGCCCTCGATCCGACCGCCCTCATCGACCGCGTCTTCCGCCGCGGGATCGACCACCACCACATGGTCGTCTACCCGAAGATCGCCAACCAGGTCATGCAGGGCGTCGCTCGCGGGCTGACCGGCTTCGGCGACCTCCCCGACGCCGCGCCCCCGCTCGCCGCCGGCGTCTTCGACCATGCTCCTGAGGTCATGGTCCTCGGCGCAGGTCTCGCCGGGCGCGCCCTCGCGGCCCGCCTCGCCGCCGCCGGCCACAGCCCCCTCGTCATCGATCGACAGAGCCGCGAGAGCCTCGCGCACCTCGCCGCCGCGGCAGGCCAGCCCCTCCCCGAGCGGCTGCTCGCCGGCGTCGGCGTCTTCGCCTGCTACCCCCACGAGGGCCTGTGGGCCGCCGCGGAGGCCGCCGCCCCGCGCCTCCACCGCCTCCGCCCGCGCCACGTCGTGCTCGCCGTCGGCGCCCACGAACCGACGATCCCGCTCGCCAACAACGACCTCCCCGGCGTCGTCTCCGCCCGCGGCCTGCGCGACCTCTTGCGCCACAGCGGCCGCGCCTCGCGGGCCCGCGTGCTCGTGCTC